>RZZF01000326.1 GCA_009929975.1 Clostridia bacterium | reverse complement strand
CGGCTGCTTTGATCACTGAACATATGAATGCCGGCACATCACGCAATACCGGATCAGATAAGCAGACATATTATAAACTTTCGCTTGCCGGTGCTGGGCCTGACAGCGTCGCGGATATGGCTGAGACACTTTTCAGCGGCGGCAGCATGGATGGTGATCTGGCGCTGGTTGAGGCCGCTCTGTCAGCGGCCTGTTTCAGCCGGCTGTGTGATCTCGGGGTGCCATTCCCGCATAACCAGTTCGGCGAGGCCGTCGGCTACCGGACCGATCATGACCAGCGTCTTCGGGCCACCTCGGCGGGACCATTAACTTCCAGACTGATGACGGAAACACTGGAACGCGAGGTCAGGAAGAGCCGTCTGACGATTCATGATCACTGGCAGGTGATCCGGCTTCTGCCGGACTCTGCCGGGGAGCGGATCGCCGGTCTGCTTTGTCTTGATCTTTCCAGACTGGATCAGCCTGATGACCGCTACTGCCTGATCCGCTGTCCGAATGTCATCTGGGCCGTCGGCGGGCCGGCGATGCTCTACGCCGATTCCGTCTATCCTGTCAGCCAGACAGGAGCTCCGGGCTTGACGGCTGAACTGGGACTGGCCGTGAAAAACGCGACTGAATGGCAATACGGTCTGGCCTCAGTCCGGCCGCGCTGGAATGTGTCCGGCAGCTTTCAGCAGGTGATCCCACGTTATCTTTCCTGTGATCAGGACGGTGGCGGTCCGCGTGATTTTCTTGAACATTCAATGCCTGACCGTGATCAGCTCCTGACCTTTATTTTCCGCAAAGGGTATGAGTGGCCGTTTGATGCCAGCCGGATCCGGGCGTCCTCACTGATCGATCTGCTGGTCTATCAGGAAACGGTGATCAGGGGCCGGCGTGTCTATCTGGATTTTCGCGAAAATCCATCCGGGAACATGATCGATTTCAACGCTCTCGACGAGGCGGGGACCTATCTGCGGCAGCGTGGCGCGGTCGCGGATCGGCCAATTGAACGTCTGCGCCGTCTCAACCAGCCGGCGATAGATTTTTATGCCGGTCACGGTATTGACCTGGCATCTGAACCACTGGAAATCAGATTATGCGCCCAGCATCACAACGGTGGTCTGGCGGCCGATCTCAACTGGCAAAGTAATCTAAGCGGATTTTATCCGATCGGTGAAGTTAATGGCAGCCATGGCATTGTCCGGCCCGGCGGCAGTGCCTTGAACAGCGGACAGGTCGGCGCGGTCCGAGCGGCAGAACATATTGCCGCCTGTTTGTCATCCGCACGGTCGGATCATGGCGGTCCGGCGCTGCGTCTGGAACCGGCGGAATCTTTGATCCGCTGGCTGGAAAAGTCGCTGGCTGGTGACGCGCACTGTCTGGAACCTGAGAATCTGATGACGGAGGCACAGCAGTGGATGAGCCGGTCAGCCGGACCTTTTCGCCGGAAGGAAGCCCTGCTGCGGCTGCAGCAGGCTGTTGACCGCTGGCAGCAGCAGCTGGCGACGCCGTTTCGGATCCGGTCAGCTCGTCTCCTGCCCCGGTTGTGCCGTTTACGTGAGCTTTTGCTGGCGCAGCATCTGTATACGGGAGCCATGCTCGATTATCTTGACAAAGGCGGCGGCAGCCGGGGTTCGTTTCTCTGTCTGGATCAGGCCGACCTATCCGCAAACTTTGTTGATGATGTTTTCAACTGCCGCCCGGCCGATTCAAAGCTGAATCATCTGGTTCAGGAGTGTTGGCTGGACCAACGTGAAGTGAAAACGAACTGGCGGCCGGTCCGCCCTCTGCCACGGCCGGATGAAGATTGAGTAAGGCTGTCCCCGACGTGCAGCAGATAGCTGCTGGCTTTCCACCGTTAAGTGCAAGTCCTAGAGCAAAGAACCCGGCACTGCGTTCATCGGTAATGGCGTAGCAGGTAAAATCCGGATGGGTAGAAAGTGTGTGTACCAAAGGGATGTTGCGACTACCGGGACAGAGCACCACACGGGTTATCTGATGGGCTTTCAGCAAAGCTACAAGTTGAAGAACGTTCTTTTTATCGGTAAACATAGACGTTTTTTATTTAGTATCACTCCGATTCTAATGAATAGCCTGACGT
>RZZF01000325.1 GCA_009929975.1 Clostridia bacterium | reverse complement strand
GACCAGTCCCTCGTTGAACACAAAGGAGCGACGCACCATCGAGCGCGGAGTGGCCGACTGTGCCAATTTTCTCATGAACTATCCCGAGTGGGGACCGATGAACCGCGCCATTCTGCGCGCAGAGACTTTTTTCAACGCTGCGCTCGCATTGCCAGAGCACGCAGATGCCCCCGCGTGGCGGCGTATGGCCCAGGTCCTGAGCAGCGACAGCTATCAGTGCTGGGAAGAAGAGGACGCCGCCGGTTACCATCCGGTGTGGATGCTGTCGCTGATGCGCATGGTCGATGCAACCGATGATCCGGATTTTTACCGCTCCGCTGTTCCGCGCTATTATTTCGACTATTTTTGCCACCTGATCACCCCGGCCGGACTCATGGCCGATTTCGGCGATGCGCTGGGACGGAATGCCATCAGCCAGATCCAGCAGCGTCTGCCAGCTGTAGCAGCCCGGCTGCTCAGAGGTGAAGTTGATCACATTACGCAGCAGCGGCAGCCGCCGGCTGTTCAGTTGACCCGGCCGGCTGTCCCGCAGTTCAGGACAGATCTCATGGATGATCGCGACATAATCCGCGTCTTTATAGCCGTCCATCATGATCAGGGTATGGGTGTCGGACTGGCGCAGCAGATACTCCGCTTCGTGAATTTTATAGGAGGTATTGACCGTCACCATGACGGCGCCGATCCGCGCGGTCGCGAAAAATGACAGGAGCCACTGCGGATGATTTGTCGCCCAGATCGCGACATGATCCCCCTTGCGTACACCGATGCCGAGAAGCCCGCGGGCCACCTGGTCCACATCCGCGAGAAACTCGCGGTATGTGCGCCGGTATTCCGGATGAAGGTAAGCCACCGCCGGTTGGTCCGGCATCTGTGCCGCGACACGTTCCAGCAGCTGCCCGATGGTATCATCGACCATCGTTTCATCAGCGTAGATCCGCTGTCCGCCGCTCGTTCCTTCACCTTCGACCGGTGTTGGTACAGGCGGCGTCTTGCGGCTGGCCGGCCGGTCCTGTTCACGCAGGAACTCCTGCATGAAATAGATATAGGCAGGAAAAACAACCGCCGCGTCTTCCAGATCACGGCTCCAGCGTTTGACCCATTCCAAGGAGACAAATCCGTCATAACCCTGATCGACCAGCAGCTGCAGCATCTCACGGATGGGAAGATCCCCTTCACCCAGCATCCGGTAGCGGATGCGGCCATCCTGCCAGACGGAATCCTTGATGTGGACATAACGGACGAAACGGCCGATCTGGCGCCAGGTTTCCGCGGGACTTTCTGAGAAGAAGCGCCAGGGGTGATGCAGATCCCATAAGACAGCGACGGACGGTTTCGGTCCGCTCACAGCCGCTTCATCCAGCGATTCAAGCAGTTGGCGCAGGCGTGATGTCTGCGCGTAGACACCATTGGTCTCGATCAGCAGGGTCACACCGCGCCAGGCGGCATAGTCGGACAGACTGCGCAAGGCACGCAGGACCACCTGGTCATCCACCTCAACCTGGACCTCCGGTGCCAGGTCGCCGAGTATCCTGACATACGGGACCGCAGAGGCTGCGGCCAGGTCAATATACTCAAAGCCTTCGGCCAGCAGTTCACGCTGACGGTCAGCATCGCGCAGGCAGCAATCCGATGAGAAACAGGTCAGAGAGAGGTTCAGCTCCCGGAGGCGGGCCAGCGTCTGGGGTAATTCCTCCGCTGTGAACGGCCGGGCCTTCGCGGCCTGGATCTCCTGGCCCAGACCGCGGATCTCAATACCGTCAAAGCCAAGGTCGCGGGCCATCGCCTGGATATCGACCCAGGACCATTCCGGACAGCCTAAAGTTGAAAAAGCCAGTTTCATCGTTGTTCTCCTCTTCCCTGTGATCTGGTCGTGAAACATGGCCTTTATTTTACCTGATGATGAAACGATATGAAAGAAGGGTGTCCGCAAAGAGGTCAGAAAACGTTCCGTATAAACCTCTGATTATTCCGGCTCAACCAGTGCCGCGCCGATCGCCGTCGCGTATTCGGCTGAATCCGGTACGATCACGTCAACATGATACAGGTCTGAAAAGGACTGCAGAACCTGCTTGCCCTGGCGGACCAGGG
>RZZF01000324.1 GCA_009929975.1 Clostridia bacterium | reverse complement strand
AAGTACTCGTAATTGCCCCACAGTTCATCCTCGGTGAAGGTCCGGCCATGGCTGAGCGGCCATTCGAAATCGCCGAAAGCGATCGACCGGTTCGGGCGGCTAAGATCAAGACCGCCGGCAGTCGCGCCGCCGCGGACCGGACGACGTTCATTATCACGCCAGATTCCATTGCCCATATGCGCGTATGTCGCGTAGTAGATTCCGGCTTCACCAAGATCTGAGATGTATTTGAGATAGCGTTCGATCATGCGGTCACGGTTCTCAAGACCCAGTGTCACATCCGGCATATTATGCAGCTGATCATTGGCCAGGCGAAAAATCTTCAGACCATGCTCCTCCAGCATTTCACGGATCTCACGATAGCAGGACGCGCTGTGCTCCGGAACCTGATTGCCACCGATCATCACCCATTCAACACCGAGCTGCTGGAGAAAAGCGACACCTTGCGGGTCGACGGTCAGACGGCCCGAAGCGTCACGGGTGATCGGACCCTCCATTTTTGTACCGACCTGAATACCTGGCCGCGAATTGACATATCCGGGAACGACTTGCATTGGATAACTCATTGTGCACCTCTTTCTTCTGCGGGCATCGATTGATATCCCGCCATTATGTGAACTGTTCAGCCCTCGGTCGGCCAGATAACGGCCGGATCGATATGGTCAAGGTCCGGTGAACAGGTTCTGCCCATCACACCGGCGAGTTCCTCTGTGATCCGGACAATCGTGTCCCGCACGCCATCGGCGCCGGACTTGCCCAGCGGCTCCATGATCACGCGGCCCGCGGAAACAGCCGTCGCCCCGAGCGCCAATGTCTTGAAGACATCATAGCCATCTGCCACGCCACAGTCGACGAATATCGGCATCTCACCATTGATGACCTTCGCGATCCTTGGCAGAATCATCAGCGGAGGTACAGCGTGCCGCATGATGCCGTGATGGTGCGACACGACGATCCCCTGTACGCCGGCTTCAAGACATTTCCGTGCGTCCTGTTCGCTGAGCACACCCTTGACCACGAACGGCAGACGCGTGCTTCTGACGAATTGCTTGATATCATCCAGTGTTTTCGGTGACATCGGCAAACCAAGGATTTCATCAAACTGCCCGTTGCCTGAAAATGAATGATCCAGATCCATACCGACCGCCATCGCGCCATGCCGTTCAGCATGTTCAATCCGGTTCATGATCATATCATGGTCAGCATAAGGCTTGATAATTTTAATTGTGCGGGCACCGGTCGCTGTGATTCTTTCAAATTCAGCCTCGTCGCCCATTCCTGCCCAGTTGACCGCGTCCGCTGCTTTCGCGCCGCGGGCCATTTCCACCATACCATCGGGCCAGACATTGTTGAGATGTGATAGTGCGGCCATCATGACGGGTGTTTTAAAGGTCTCTCCATAGAGCGTCAGTTCAGTTGACGGCAATACCGAGTCAAAATGACGCATTTCAATCAACAGAGAATTGAAATAGTTGCGTGTGATCTCATTGGAATCACCTGGTTTATTCAGCTGGTCAGTCAGTCCCATAATGTCATTTCTCCTTTATTCGATTAATTCAAGTCTAGCATGAGCGATGGCGTCTGGCCATTGCTTTCAGGTATAGGATCCGACCGATGATCCAGCCGGGGAGAAGTCAGGCAAGCCGTCTGTCAACGAGAGCGCCATAAGCTCTCACTGAGAGCGGTGCCATGTCCCTGATAGCGCCGCGGGTTAACCAGGCGGTCATTGACCTCCTGAACCGCTGCACGGGCAGCCTGTTCGATGATCTCATCGCCATAGGCCGCGGTCGCGTCCTGAGGCGGCATCATCCCCATCACACCGACCAGACTCTGATCACGGTCCGGCAGCGCATCCAGATTGACGGTCTGCGGATGCAGGGCGAGCATATGAGACGTCTCCCAGCCAGCGGCATGGTCTCCGGCATCTGGATACTGGTCCTGTACCAGCAGGTAATCAACAAAAGCCCAGGCCAGCATCTGATGATGACCATTCATACGGCGCTGGTGATACTGCAGAACTGCCGCACGGGCATGATCAATCAACGGATAGTGGCCGGCAACAAGGACTCCGATTTTAAACCCCAGGGT
>RZZF01000323.1 GCA_009929975.1 Clostridia bacterium | reverse complement strand
CTGCCCGACCTGCTCAACGACGGTGAATTCTGGCAGTTTGAAGGGAAAGCCGCGACCCGCGCGACCAGCGGGGTCTGTCTCAACCGGCTGTCCGACCGCCTGCCCGGCCTGATCGGCGGCAGTGCTGATCTGGCGCCTTCAACCAAAACAGAAATGAAGGACAAGGGATGGATCAAACCCGGTGACTATGCCGGCCGCAACATTCATTTCGGTGTCCGTGAGTTCGCGATGGCCGCGGCCTCCAACGGGATCGCCCTGCACGGCGGGCTGCGGGTCTTCTGCTCAACCTTCTTCGTCTTCAGTGATTATCTGAAGGCGTCGCTGCGTCTCAGCGCGATCATGAAACTGCCGGTGATCTATGTCTTTACCCATGACAGCATCGGTGTTGGCGAGGACGGTCCGACGCATGAGCCGATTGAACATCTGGCCGCGCTGAGAGCCACACCGGGTGTCACCGTTTTCCGTCCGGCTGACGGTAAGGAGACCGCGGCCGGTTATATCACAGCGCTGCAGCAGGACGGGCCGACCTGTCTGGTTCTGTCGCGTCAGAATCTGCCGACATTGGCCGAAACCGGACCTGATGCCATGAAAGGCGGTTATGTGCTGCGCCATGCCGGGCAGCCGGATCTGATCCTGATGGCGTCCGGATCGGAAGTGGAAATCATCATGGCAGCGGCTGACCGTCTGGCCGATCAGGGGATTGCGGTCCAGGTCGTCTCCATGCCCAGTTTTGAGCTTTTCGAGGCCCAGACTGACGAATATAAAGAGCAGGTTCTGCCACGCACGGTTCGCCGCCGCCTCGCTGTTGAAGCGGGATCAACCCAGCCGTGGTACCGTTATACCGGTCTTGACGGCCATGTCATCGGACTCGATCAGTTCGGTGCTTCGGCACCGGGCGAAACGCTCTACCAGCAATACGGACTGACCGCTGAACACGTGGTTGACCAGGCCGGCCGGCTGTTGTCTTCCCCGGATAAGGCGTGACGTATCCTGCTCGGCAAACGGTCATTACCGTTCGATGCCGCGGGGATGACCAGAGCCAGATCACCGGAGAACCACTATGCTGAAGCTGCTGCGTTATCTCAGGCCTTATCTTGTCTTTGTCCTGATGATCATCGTCCTTCTCTATGTACAGGCGATGACCGATCTTGAATTGCCGGCACAAATGGCCCGGATCGTCAATACTGGTCTGCAGGAAAGCGGCATTGAGTCCGCTGTTCCGGATGTGATGCGGGCCAGCCGCTATGACCAGCTGGTTCAGCTGTCCGGCGGCGCTCTGGCGGAGGATCTGGCCGCGGCCTATGAAATCAAGCCGGCCGGCACAGATGATGCCGGTCTGCTTGCGCGTTATCCGCTGCTCAGGGATGAATCTCTGGCGTTTCTTCGCCCGATCGGTCCTGATCAGCGTGATCAGCTGAACCACGACCTGACGCCCTTGTTTTTCATCATCCAGCTTGTGGAGTCGTCTGATTCTCCATTCGGGTCCATGCCGGGCTTTGAATCTGAGACACCTGACGGCGGCCTGTATCCCGGATCTGATCAACAGATCATCGAAGCTGTCCGCGGCCGCCTGGAGGATGTACCGGAACAGGTCATCAAGCAAGGTGCCCTGGCGGCTGTCGCCGCGGAATATGAACAGATCGGCGTTGATTTAAACCGCCTGCAGACCGATTTTCTCTGGCGGGCCGGCGGCCGGATGCTGCTGATCGCCCTGATCAGCGCAGTCGCGTCAATCCTGGTCGGTCTGCTGGCGGCCCGGCTGGCGGCCGGAATCGGCCGGGACCTGCGGTCAGATCTTTTTCGCAAGGTGACGTATTTTTCGAGTGCCGAATATGACAGTTTCTCCCCGGCTTCCCTGATTACCCGCTCCACCAATGATGTTCAGCAGATTCAGATGATGCTGGTCATGCTGCTGCGAATTCTCTTCTACGCGCCGATTCTCGGAGTCGGCGGTGTATTCAAGGCAACCCGCAGCAATCTTTCGATGGGCTGGATCATCGCGCTGGCCGTCGCGCTGCTGCTCGGCCTGATCATCATTTTGTCCAAACTGGCCATTCCCCGCTTCAAGAAAGTGCAGAAGCTGATCGACCGCGTCAATCTCGTCA
>RZZF01000322.1 GCA_009929975.1 Clostridia bacterium | reverse complement strand
ACCGTATTCTGCGTTCGATCCGATATCTTAAGGAAATGGCCTCGGCAGCCTCCGGTTCCGGTTCCGTCATCGGCGGACTCGGCCTTTCCGAAATGCCGGCTGAAACCTTCCGCATGGCCATGGCCGTTGTCACCATGGGCCCGATTGTCCTGGCCTACCCCTTCTTCCAGAAGTATTTCGTCAAAGGTCTGACGATCGGCGCGGTTAAGGGTTAATTTCGAAATCCGGGGGAAGCACCCCTTGATGAAAATAAAGAGGAGGAAAAACACAATGTCAAAGAAACTGTTGTCACTGTTACTCGTTTTGTCAATGGTTTTTGTGTTGGCAGCCTGTGGTGAAGACACAACCACCACCACAAAGGCTCCCGATACAACAACCGAAGGCGGCGAAGACACCACAGAGCCCGGCGGCGAAGACACCACTGAGCCGGCTGGCGAACTCGAAGCGTATGAGATTACATACTACATGTATTCCACACAGCCTTCGAATCAGGATGCCGTTGTTGAGGAAGCTCTCAACGCGATCATCACACCCAAGTTCAACGCGACGGTTGACTTCATCATGATCACCGGTGGTGACTGGGAAGAAAAAGCCCTGGTTCCGCTGCAGGCTGGTGAAAAAATCGACGTGTTCTGGACCCCTGAGTGGATGCACTTCATGTCCAACATCAACAAGAACCTGCTGCTGCCTCTGGACGATCCGGACAGCGAATATGGCGATCTGATCAACACCTATGCTGCGCAGACGGTTGAAGATCTCGGCGCTTTCATTCCTGCCAATATCGTCAATGGCCATCTCTACACCGTTCCGACCAACAAGGAACTGTGCGTACCTGGCGGCCTGATCTGGAATCAGACCTATGTTGAGAAATATGACATCGATGCTGATGCCGTCATGACCCCTGAAGACCTCGAGCCGATCCTGGCTGATTTCGCCGCGGCAGAGCCGGATGTCCGTCCGCTGCTCAGTGCCGGTGGCTGGAGCTTCGCTGACAAGTTCATCCAGGGCTTCCTGAACAACATGGAACCCATCTCGATGTATATCGGCGAACCTGGCGAATCTCAGGAGCCTGTCTACATGTGGGAAGATGAATCAACCCGTGAGCGCTGCCTGACCATGGAAAAATGGTATGAGGCCGGTTACACCGATCCTGACAACTACCTGTCAACCTTCTCCAATATCGACGTGCTCAATGCCGGCGACTTCCTCGTTTCAACCGATTTCGTCCTCAAGGGCGGCCAGGTTAAAGCGAATGAGCTGATGGCACAGTCCGGCAACCCGGATCTGAAACTGTATGAAGTACAGACCTCGGCGTCCGTCAACGTGACGACCCATGCCGGTGGTTCCATGCTCGGTATCCCGATCACCTCTCAGGATCCTGCCCGCGCGATGATGTACATCAATGAAATGCATCAGAACGAAGAGCTCCTGAACACCATGGCCTGGGGTGTTGAAGGCACCCATTACACCCTGAATGACGACGGTTATGTTCTGCCTGAGCCGAACAATGGCTGGTCTGATTCACACGGTGGTATGTGGACCCTCGGCAACCAGTTCAAACAGCTGATCAGCGCGAACGAAGATCCGCTCAAATATGAGCAGATGGCCGCTCTGACCGCTGAAGCCTGGAACCATGATTCACTCGGTTTCCGTTTCCAGCAGACCGCTGTTGAAAACGAATATGCCGCGATCAAGAACGTCACCGACACCTACAGCCTGTCAATGCGCTGCGGCGTCAACGTGACCGAAAATTATGACACATTCCTCGCTGAACTGAAAGCCGCCGGTGTTGAAACCGTTATGGCCGAAGTCAAAGCACAGTGGGACGCATGGAAAGCCGGCAACTAAGGCTGACCATCGTCTGACCTGGAATTGTTAATCCGAAAAGCATCCCCGTTCGCGGGGATGCTTTTTTATACGAAAAGAGATGGCGGCCATGGCCGCCATCTCTTGACGATCGTGAATCATGCCTTCAGAAATCAGTCAACGATTTCAACCCACTCATTGTCATCCAACCGCTTCATGATCATGTCGTTGTGAAAGGTACGGCCCGGCAGCAGACAGAGGACATGCGCTTCCGCGTCGCATACGCTGTACTGCGGTCCATGGGTAAT
>RZZF01000043.1 GCA_009929975.1 Clostridia bacterium | reverse complement strand
TGCCAGGGCTGTACGGAGACGATACCGCTGTCTCCGGCGCTTTGATACGCCGTGACCAGCTGACGCAGGCTGTCCGGTCCCTCCAGCCGCGTATCAGCGTCAAGAAACATCAGATAGCGGCAGACGGCTGATCTAGCGCCTGACCAGCAGGCTCGCGATTTACCGATCCAGCCGGGTCTGCGCGGATCAGAAACGATGACCCGAAATCCCATATCAGAAGCGATCTGTGCCGTCTGGTCGCTGGAATGATCATCTACCACCACGAAGCAGGCCCGATCAACGCCCTCCTGCTCAAGCAGAGACCGCAGCAGTGGACTGATCCGTTCCGCTTCATTGTAGGCAGGAATGATCACGATCAGATCGGAAGGCGTCAGATGCGGTTCTGCCGTCGCGATCTCAGATGGGTGATCGACAAGCGGAATCCGCCAGAGCATGAGAAATCCGCCAGTGATCGCGAGAAAGATCATCACAAGAGAAAACCAGAACATAGAGCAACCTCAATAGAGCCAGCGGCGAAAACGGCGGATCCAGTGATAGAGACGCCTGTCATAAGGCGGATAGCGCAGTCTCGGGGTCGGCCAAGGCACACTCCGGACGACCGGCTGCTGCCAGGACATCGCCTCAAAGCTGGCTTTGCCGTGATATCGTCCATAGCCGCTTTCACCGATTCCGCCAAAAGCGATCTTCGGCGAAGCGGCCTGGCGCATCACCTGGTTGATCATGACACTGCCACTGCGGATTCCCGGCAGCAGCGAGCGGATCAGGTGGCGATCACGGCTGAACAGATAGGTTGTCAGCGGTGACGGACGTCCCGCCAGAAAAGGCCGAAGATCGTCAATTCCGTGATAAGTCAGCACCGGCAGGACTGGTCCGAAAATCTCATCCTGCAGCAGGGGACTGTCTTCCGGCACCCCCGTGATGATCGTCGGGCTCAGATAGCGGCTGTCCCGGTCACTCTCCCCGCCAAGTACAATCTCACCCTCGCGCAGCAGGTAGGTCAAGCGTTTCCAGTGCTGCTCACTGACAATGCGGCCATAATCCGGACTTTGCCGCGGATCCGCGCCATACAGATCGACGACCGTCTCGGCCAGAGTCTTCAGAATGCGTTCCGCAGACGCGGCGGGAACCAGAAGATAATCCGGCGCGACACAGGTCTGGCCGCAGTTGAAGAATTTGCCCCAGACAATCTGCCTGATGGAGTCCTGACTGGGATGTTCATCCAGGATCACACATGGGTTGCGCCCGCCCAGTTCGAGAATCAAGGGTGTTATGAACCGCGCCGCCGCTTCACTGATAACCCGGCCGATCCGCTGGCTGCCGGTAAAAAAAATAAAATCCCAGGGCAGACCCAGTAAATCGGATGCCACCTGACCGTCGCCCTCCACCACAAAGACATCATCAGGGCTGAATGACTGCGAGATCAGATGTACCAGCAGCCGGCTGCAGGCAGGAGCCTGCTCAGAGGGTTTAATGAAGCAGGCATTGCCGGCTGCCAGCGCGCCGGCCAGTGGGACAAGGGCGAGCAGGATCGGATAATTCCAGGGGCTGATGATCAAAATGCTTCCGTACGGCTGGCGAATGGTTTGGATTGTCATCGGCATCAGGCGGCTGGTGATTCGTCTCTGCGGCCGCATCCAGCGGTCGATATGCCGGTCCAGATCGTCAATTTCCGCGAGCAGCGGTCCAATTTCCGATACATAGGCATCGATCGGCGATTTTCCCAGATCCTCGGCCAGCGCGCCAACCCATTCCGATTCATGTTCAATGATCATCCGGCGCAATACGGCGAGCCGGGCATGGCGCTCCGCGGCGGTCTTGTGTTCAGGGCAATCCGCCTGAGATTTCTGTTTATGCTGTATCTTTACCCATTCGTGCCGCATCAGACAACCGGTCCGGTTCGTACCGGCCAGTCCGCCGCGATCAGGTTGGCAGTCTGCTGTCCGCTGCGGGTGACCATCGGCATGCCTCCGCCCGGATTAACAGTCCCGCCGACAAAGTAGAGATTGCGGTACCACCGGCTGCGCTTGGGGTGCTTGAAGCCATGAT
This sequence comes from Clostridia bacterium, assembly GCA_009929975.1. Classification (GTDB taxonomy): domain Bacteria; phylum Bacillota; class Clostridia; order Saccharofermentanales; family UBA5734; genus SLHU01. The sequence goes on along the minus strand of RZZF01000043.1, from coordinate 8,099 downwards.
TGGCGATCCGGTCTGAAACAACGCCGTAAATCGCGCCCCGATCAGAATAGTAATTCTGACGGATGTCCTCAGGCGTCCACATATCCTCCGTCACAATATGCTGCCGCAGATCCGTGATCCCCATCCGCTCCATCTTGACCAGGACGCGGTTTCTCAGCTGCAGATAATCATCGCGGGAAAACGGTTGATTCTGCAGATAAGGAATATGCGGCAGGATTTTAATGTTCTCATGTCCCGGCAGAGCCTGGGCCGGATCAGTCTTGCTGACATTGACAACATAGAGCGTCGGATCTTCAGGCAGCTGGTGCTTTCTGAAGACGGTCTCAAAATGCTGGCGCGGATCGGCCGAGAAGAAGAAATTGTGGTGGGCCAGCTGCGGATACAGCCGGTCGACACCCAGATGCAGAACCAGACCTGAGCAGGCCGGTTCAAATCGATCGAGGCGGCGGATCCTGCGTTCAGGTTCATGCAGCAGCTGGCGGCTGGCCGGTATGACTTCCATGTTGGAGACAAAAAGCTCAGCGCTGATCTCCCGTCCGTCTGACAGACGCGCGGCACGGATGGACTGCCGTTTGCCGCGGACCAGTTCAACAACCTCCTGTCCGGCATTCAGTGAGACACCCAGTTCATCAGCCAGACGGACCAGCGCGGCGGCAATACCCAACATGCCGCCCGGAACATACCAGACACCCTGGCGTTGCTGCATCGCGATCATCATGTTGAGCACAGCCGGAGCGTCATAGGGCGAAGACCCGACATATTTGATGAAATAGGCCAGCATATCGCGCAGGTGGGGATGACGGACATATTTGGCGATCGCGTCAAACATGCCGGAAAAATAATCAAATCCCTGCAAAGCTCCGACAACACCGTGACGGCGCAGAACATCGCCCATGGTATCAAGTCCCTGATCGGAAAGATAACCGGCTTCCGTGAGATCATAAAGCTGGCCTGCGTAGTCGAGGAAGCGGCGGTAATCCGCCATGTCCTCTGCGGAAAGCGTGGGATTGGCTTCTGCCATGCGGTCCAAATCGCCGTAGAGGTCAATCATCGAACCGTCCGGAAAAAACGAGCGCCATTCGAGATCAAGCCGCTGAATCGTCAGATAGTCCGGCATCCGGCGGCCGGACCGGGTGAAGAGCGCTTCAAAAATATGCGGCATGGTCAGAATCGACGGCCCCAGATCAAAATTGAACCCATCCTGGCTGAGCGTGTTCAATTTGCCGCCGAAATGACTGTTTTTCTCAAACAGGGACACGTTATATCCTGATTGCGCCAGTGATATCGCGGCAGAAAGACCACCAAGACCTCCACCGATCACCACAACATGCTGTTTATTCATGACAGGCCTCCTACTTAGTCCACTTACCCGGAGAACTGGTTTCATCATGCCATACAAAAAAAATCAATTCAAACAAAATGAGGTTATAATGACATTGAAAGGGGTGATCTCATTGCCGCAGATCTGCGACCGGGCCTGCCAGACCTGTCTTGATAAATTATGCACTCACAAGATCCCGCTGTTCTCCGCACTGCCTTTTGAGGCCCTGACGGAAATCGCCACCCAGATTGAGCACACCGAATACCCGGCCGGTAGTGTCATCATCCCTCTGGGCACCGTGAGTTCTTCGGTCACCATCATCAGTGGGGGACAAGCCAAGGCCTGCCGTTACTCCGCTGACGGACGAGAGCAGATTCTCTATATTTTCAGTGAAGGTGATTTTTTCGGCGAGCAGCATCTCCTCTCCGCTTCGGAAACGCCCTACCAGGTGGAGGCTTTGACTGATACCCGCATCTGCCAGCTGAGCCGGCAGGCGCTCAACCAGCTGATCATCCGGCATCCTGAACTCGCGCTGCAGCTCATTCAGGACCTGACGCTGCGCCTCGGGCGGCTGGAACAGGCGATACAGACAATGGGCGGCCGCAGCATTGATGCGAGAATCAGCACGACGCTGCTTGATTTCGCAGAGCGTTATGGCCGGGTCCGCAGCGATGGCATTCATGTGACACTTCCGCTCAGCCGTGAAGGGCTGGCCAGTTATATCGGAATTGCCAGGGAAACGATCTCGCGCAAACTGGGCCAGCTGGAAAACGACGGGATTATTGAATCGCGTGGCCATCGGGGACTCCGGATTATCCGAATCGACACACTGCGTACATTGGCTGAATAAATGGATTCCTGAAGAGATGTGACATCAATCACATCTTTTCCTGATCAAGGTTGATAAAATGAAAGAAAAACAACATATCAGGAGGAATTTTCATGAGCGAACTCATCAACAATCAGGCGCGTCGGCAGGAGCAGCTGCGTCAACTGATCCAACAGCTGCATGACGGGGTTCCGTTTGAAACGGTCCGTCAATCATTCGAGGAGACGTTCGGTTCTGTCTCAACCACCGAAATCACCGCTCTGGAACAGGCACTGATCCGCGACGGGCTGCCGGTGGCAGAAATCCAGCGGCTATGTGATGTCCATGCTTCTGTTTTCAAGGGATCGATTGAGGAAATACACCGTCCGCAGGATCCGTCTGAGCTGCCCGGGCATCCGGTATACACCTTCCGCCAGGAAAATACCCGGCTGACCGCGCTGATCGAGGATCGCATCAACCGGCAGCTCGCTTCATTCAGTGAACAGCCCTCGAAGGCACTGCAGGAAAAACTTCTGGCAGACCTCGACCAGCTGCTGACCATCGACCGGCATTACCGCCGCAAGGAAAATCTGCTGTTCCCCTATCTGGAAAAGCATGACATAACCGCGCCGCCGCAGGTCATGTGGGGAGTTGATGATGAGATTCGCGCCATGCTGAAAGAAGCGCGGTCAGCCCTCGCTGACTGGCAGGAAGGCCAGCCTGTCGATGCCACAGCAATAACCATCAGGGCTGCCCTGGAAAAAACAACGGAAATGATCTTCAAAGAAGAGAATATCCTGTTTCCCATGTCCCTTGATGAGTTGACCAACGATGAATGGCGCCAGATCGCTGAAGACAGCGATGAAATCGGCTATACGCTGATCCGCAGCGCCCTGTCGTACCCGGATAAGGCAATCCGGACCATGTTCGGCGAACAGGAACGGGGCCGCCCGGTTCAGGAAGCGCCGCAGGAAAGTCTGAAATCAGAAGGGGTGGTCCAGCTGCCTTCCGGTGTCTTCTCACTCACCGAACTGACAGCCATGCTGAACGCCCTGCCCTTTGACATCACCTTTGTGGACAAAGATGATGTCGTCAAATATTTTTCCCAGGGCAGCGACCGTATTTTTGAGCGGACCCGTTCGATCATCGGCCGGAAAGTCATCAACTGCCATCCGCCGGCGAGCATGCATGTGGTCGAAGAAATTTTGGCAGACTTCAAAGCTGGCAAACGTGAACATGCTGACTTCTGGATCAAGATGGGCCCCCGCTATGTCCTGATCCGCTACTTCGCGGTCCGCGATCCGCAGGGCGAATTTCTCGGTACACTTGAAGTGACCCAGGACATCGCCCCGATACAGGCTATCGACGGCGAAAAACGCCTGCTGGATGAGGGCTGAGATCAGTCATCCAAAACCCGGAGGACAGACGGCAGCTGGTAGATGGATTCTACCAGCTGCATTTTTCTCAGCGTCTCTCCACGCTGCAGGCTCAGGCGAAGATGGATATGCCGGTCACGATGTTCTTCATCTTCCTCCGGCGGCAGGAGTTGGATTCTGCGCACCTGAATCTGATGCTGTTTAGCCAGGCGGAGGATTTCAATGACATCCGGACCATAGTGATCGAGCACGACTTGAAGATTGATATTGCCGCGCCGGCTGGAAATTCGTTTTTCCACACTCTTCAGGGCGATCAGGATGACGAAGGTCAAGGTCGCGGCGATCAGGGCACCGGGGACAAATCCGCTGCCGGCAGCCAGCCCGATGCAGGCAACCGCCCACAGGCTGGCTGCTGTTGTCAGGCCGCGGACACTGTTGCCGTTGCGGATGATCGTACCGGCACCAAGAAAACCAATGCCGCTGATAACCTGCGCCCCCAGCCTTGTCGGATCAACATCGGCACCTGACAGACTCATGTACTCACCGGTCAACATCGCCAATGCCGCTCCGATACTGACCAGGATATGAGTTCTGAAGCCAGCCGGACGACTTGCCTGTTCGCGCTCGTAACCCACCAGAGCGCCAAGCACAAAAGCGATCAGAAGCCGCAGGGCGGCTGAGCCCATCCACTGCCAGTCCATTGAATTCAGCCAGTCCATCAGATACCTCCCCCAATGATCTTATTCATGAAACAGCGCGGCTGAAATCATCGCCAGATAATTGGCTGCCGGCACATAAACCGGGATGCTGTTGCCGGACCCCAGCGCATAGCATCCGGCCGAATCCGTCAGATCCAGAAGCTCAGCGGCGCGGCGATAGATATCACGCGGTTCTGCTCTGCAGAGAAAATCCATATCAATACCGCCAAGGATCGAGATCCGGTCACCGTATTCCAGGTATGCCTGTTCAACCGGCTGGATCTTGTCTTCAAAAGAATGCTTCGCGTCATAACGCATCGTATCGATGACATCATCCATGACAGAACTGAGATTGCCGCAGGAATGGAGTATCGCCGGTTTCCCCTGTGCGTGGATCACTTCGACGATCCTCTGATGCCAGGGAAACACATAACGGCGCATATCATCAACCGACAGCATCGTCTGGCTGTTAAAGCCCCAGTCATCATTCGAGATCAGGGCACCGACGGTCTCAAAAGCAGCTGAATGGCGATAATACTCTACGAGACGGCTGCCGACGGCGTCAAACAGATCGCGTGCCAGTTCCGGTTCATCGGTCAGCATGTAACACAGGCTTTCATATCCGGCCAGTTCAATGACATTTTCCAGAACTCCTCCGGGTCCATAAACGATCGCACGCATTCCCTCCGGTAAAAAATTCCGGATGGACTCCAGTCTTGAATAATCGGCCTGGTCAGGGTCCGGCCAGGCATACTGCTCAAAATCGCTCCTGTCTGTGATGACAGCGCCTTCGTTGATCGAAACCGTCGCGCCGCCCGCTTTCATTCTGCGGCCGGAATGGAAGTAGAAATCCGGAGTCGCGTGCAGTGTCACGTAGTCATAGCCGGCATGGCGAAACGCGGTGACCTGATGTTTCAGGGCCGCCATGTCGTCAGCTTCCGCCACGTCTTGCCGGTCGGCCAGCCGTCCGTATAGTTCGTCATTCATGAATAATTCAAACAGCACCGGCCGATCCGGCCGACCACCTCTGAGAACACGCATCAGCTGACTGAAATCAGGTGTTCTTTCAAACTGCCGATGATAAGTGATTTCGGTAAACAATGGATTGAACGGTTTCATCCTTATTTCCCCCCTTTTCTGGCAGTCCCGCGGTTTTTGTGCAAGTCACCGTCATGAGCAGACCGGACTAGAACCAGATAATCCGGTCAGCCCGGCGCATCTGTTCGAGCAGCTCAGTCAGCGGCACCGCGCGGCCGATCGTCGCACCGGCCTCCGGGTGGGCGGCCAGACTGGTTTCACAGATCATCAGACAGCTGCCATTCGTCTGCAGCTGCCGCATCTGTTCAAGAACGGGCGAACCTTCTGCAGCAAGCCGGACACCGCGATGGTAGAAAAGTATGGCTTCAGGCGGTTCCGGATGACGCGCCAGCGCATTGACCGCCTCAATTAGAAGATGTCGTCCCAGCTCATCATCCCCATCACCCAGCTGGTCGGAACGAAAGACAACGGTCAGTTTGTCTGACCAGGCCTCATCCAGTTCCAGCAGGGCGGATGGCACATGGAGCTCGCTGCGCGGATGATCAGCGGCTGAAACGGTATCAAGTGCCAGCTTATTCTTCCTGTTTCCGGTCATCGCTTCACCTCTGTCACTTATTCGATTTGCGTTCAAAGCCACCCGACAACCGACGGATGGACCGCGGCAGCGCATCTTTACTGTTTTTCCAGCTTTTGTCCGAATTCCGATAATCAAATTTCAACGTGTACCATTCCACATCATCAGTCAGGGTTTCCAGGCAGCGGCGCTGCAGGGAAGCCAGCGCGGGCATGAAAACAGATACCTGGTTCTGGCTGAGATGCCGGGAGGCACCCTCGACCAGAAGCGAAAGATGGGGAAGGCAGTATCCCGGGCCGTGATCAAAGGTCTCCCGAAAGGCCGGATCCTGGAAATACTGGTAGAAGATGACATCAAGATAACGTTCCATCGTCTGGCTCAGACGATCGCAGATCGCACAGTCGGCCTCCCGGACGCTGATTGCGCGGGCCGTCGCGGCCAGCCTGTCCTTATAATCTTTTTCCCGGCCGCTGAGCAGGGTCCGTCGCCCGACGGCCGCGGCCCCGTCAAGCTGGGCTAGCAAGTCCGCGCTGACATCTTTGAGATGTGTATGCAGCGTCAGACCCAAACCCAGCCGATTCGATTCTGACGCGTAAAGGGCCTGCAGATGCTCTCGGCAGAACCCTTTCTGGTTGGTCGTTTTCCTGACATCCGGTTCCATCAGGGCCGGCCCGAGATAATACTCGAGCAGCTGCTGGTCCAGTGTCATCTGCAGCGCACACAGCGGGCACTCGCCACCGGCCTGATAAGCGTCATTAACCGGAATGGTGTAGATTGTTTCTTTCATGCTGCCTCATTTCTGTGCACCGGCATGAATGACACGCCGGGCTTTCACATTGACCGATATCACATTGATCGATGTATAATCCTCGACAATCTGGCTGATCCGCCGTTGGACCTCAGACAGGACCTGTTGGGCGTTGTATCCGTAGATAAGTGCCAGATCAAGGTGCAGGATCACGCCATATACTTCGTTGTCCGCGGCAAATTGATCGAGAGCGGCCACACCGGGAATTTTCCGCAGCGCGATCGCGATCATCATCCGCATCGCCTCATCGGAAATTGAATAACTGCCCAGAGCGGAGAAAGTCGGTCGGACAACTGTCCGCTCCTGTTCAGGGTGGACCGCAGCCACCCCCCGCTCTCTTTCCCAGCGGCGGCGCAGCCGGGAAATCGGATCAGCGAAATACCCGGAAAATTCATGTTTGATTTCCATACTGGGCACAGGAATGGTATGCCGGCCTTCCGTCATGCGGGTCTGCTTGGCCAGCCGCATCTCCTCATCCGTGCTGACGTCCTCGATGCGGATCAGCATTGACGGCGGGTTGAGCCAAAGATTGCGGCAGATTTTTTCCAGCATCCCATCAGATGTGCCGAGAATCATCAGGGTCGTCGGATGATGCTCGATCAGCGCCCGCCGGACATTGGCCGCACGTGTTTCATCGACGAACAGGGCCTGGCGGACTGACTCAAGCCTGGAATTGGCTTTCTTGGCTGATGTCCCGGCGATAATCCGATTCCCCCGGATCAGCAGGCCGTCATCGATGAGATAGTCAATTTGATGTTTTTGCGCGATCGCACTGGCCCGCGTACTCTTGCCGGTCCCACTCGGTCCGATGAAAGCGATCACCGCGATGTCAGCCAGTACCGTGCGCATGTCATCGGCCTGCAGACTGGCTTCCGTCTGAGCCCGGCTGGCGTAGCTGCGATTGACCGCGTCAGCGATCCGCACGATGGTTTTCAGCGGTCCCGTCCTGTCTTTGGCGGCCATCCCTTCCTGCTGTTCATGGCCGGGCACGCGGTCAGCACCCGAAGACTTCTCTTCAGGCTGAAACCGATGGAATCTGTTGAATCGCCGTGCCAATCGTCTACCTCACTGTTCCTTTCATCAGCGTGACCAGTTATGGAAAACATCCTGTACATCATCATGCTCTTCCAGCCGGTCGATCAATTTCTCCATCTGCCCGGCCGCTTCTTCTTCTTCCAGGTCAACCCAGGTCAGCGGCACCGGCCCGACCGACTCGTCGAGAATCTGATAGCGTTTCCGCAAGGCCTCTCTGACGGAGTCATAGGCTGAAGGGTCTGTTGTGATCTCGAATACATCATCCTCCGCGGAAAAATCATCCGCACCGGCTTCAAGTGCTTCCATCAGAACCGTTTCTTCATCGAGATCATCCGTCTTCTCAATGATGATGACTCCTTTTTCTTCAAATTGAAAACTGACACAGCCCGGCGTGCCAAGATTTCCGCCAAATTTATCGAAAATATGCCGGACATCACCGCC
>RZZF01000042.1 GCA_009929975.1 Clostridia bacterium | reverse complement strand
TGTTCAAATGTCTTGAACTTCTGATCGTTGGCGAACAGGCCGGAGCTGAGATTCAGACTGAAATCCATAGGCAATCCCTCCAAAGTTTTTGACTCCTCATCAGGATAACGGCTGAACGGCCAATCATCCGTGCATTTGGTCACATAAGCCTGATCCCATTATCATGCTCTGCCCGGCAAAGCGCAAGAAGGCGGCTTTTCCAGCCGCTTTCGTTGACATTTCCAGTATGCAATGATAAGATTTCCTTTGCTGATATCAGATCTGATATCCGTATCATCCGATCATTGCGTGGAGGGTTGGCCGAGCGGCTTAAGGCGCACGATTGGAAATCGTGTTTACGTTAATAGCGTAACGAGAGTTCAAATCTCTTGCCCTCCGCCAGACGATAAACCCCGGAAACAAGGTGTTCCGGGGTTTATTCTTTATGTGGCTTAGAAACCGGGCCGCAGACCGTTACAGACCAGGGAAAACCGTTATAATAATCAGTAACATGGGGATCTGATCAACCGATGGAATCAGATCGCACAGGATGACGTTGTAGAGAGGAATAGAAGATGATGACAGATATAGCGCTGAACTGGACTGTTGGCCATACGGGCCAGCCGGAAATCCAACCTGACCGCTGGGTCGCGGCGACGGTCCCGGGAGCGGCCAACCTCGACTGGGCTGTCGCGGAAAATTGGCCGGACTGGCGGCACGGCACGAATTATCAGTTGTTTCACTGGACGGAAGACCGGTTCTGGATCTATCGGGCGGAAATTCCAGCGGTGGACCTGCAGCCGGATCAGCGTTTGTGGCTGGTCAGCCAGGGCGTTGACTACCGCTGCGACATACTGGTGAACCGTCATCTCAGATACAGCCACGAAGGCATGTTCAGTTCATTTGAATTGGACTTGAGCGGCGATATGGGTAGCGAACTGCAGATTCGAGTCCATCCGGCCCCGAAAGATCCGACAGGGCTTGCCGGCACCCGGCAGGAAGCACAGCAATCCTGTAAACCGGCGGTCAGCTATGGCTGGGACTGGCATCCCAGGCTGATTCCACTCGGGATCTGGGATGAGACGGGATTGAAGATCCGTTCGGTCAACCGGATCCGTCAGGCTGAACTGACCTATGAACTGAATGAGCGGCTGGACCAGGCCCTCCTGTGCTTCGCGGCGGCGATCGACGGCGAGGGGGAGCTAAGCATCGCGCTCTACGATCCGGCCGGCCATGAAATTCTCAAGACTGACAGGCAAGGCGAAATCGGCTGCGTCGATCAACCGAAACTATGGTGGTGCAACGGCTACGGGGACGCGAATCTCTACCGCTGGGAAGCGCGGCTGGTTCACAAACAGGTCCTATGCGATGTAAAAAGCGGCCGGATCGGCTTTCGCACCCTGACACTGGAAATGAATGAGGGAACCTGGAATGAGCCGGTTGGATTTCCCAAATCCCGCAGCCATGTCCCGATCACGGTGACACTGAACAATGTACCGGTATTCTGCAAGGGCAGCAACTGGGTCAATCCGGAGGTTTTTCCGGGAACGATCCGCAAAGAAACTTATCAGCCGCTGCTGCAGCTGGCAAAAGACGCCCACATGAATCTGCTGCGGGTCTGGGGTGGCGGCATCGTCAATAAAGACAGTTTTTTCGACCTGTGTGATGAGATGGGGCTGATGGTCTGGCAGGAATTCCCTCTTGCCTGCAACCAGTACCGCGGAACGAAATCGTATCTCGCCGTCCTGGAACAGGAAGCCCGGGCGGTGATCCGACGGCTGCGCGGCCGGGCCAGCCTGACACTCTGGTGCGGTGGGAACGAACTGTTCAACAGCTGGTCAAAAATGACGGATCAGTCCGCGGCTCTCCGTCTGCTGAACAAGGTGTGCTATGAGCTCGATCCGCAGCGGCCTTTTCTGGCGACATCGCCGCTGATGGGCATGGCACACGGCTGCTATCTGTTTCGTTATCCGGACGGGCGGGAAGTGTATCAGGCAATGGCCGAAGCGCATTACACCGCCTATACAGAATTCGGCGTTCCTTCACTGTCGAATCTGGACTGTTGTCTGAAGATCAGTGAAAAAGACAATCTGTTTCCATTGCTTGAAAACGAACTGACGATCAGCCATCACGCCTTCAGATCGTGGGGGGATACGGACACCTGGTCCTGCCAGTCCCTGATCGAAGATTATTTTGGCCGTCCGGACCGGCTGGAGCAGTTGATCGAATGGAGCCAGTGGCTGCAGAGTGAGGGGTACAAGGCGATTTATGAAGAGGCGCGCCGGCAAAAGCCTTATTGTTCGATGGCCCTGAACTGGTGCTACAATGAACCGTGGCCGACGCTTGCCAACAATTCACTGATCAATTATCCTGCCAGTCCAAAGCCGGCTTATGACGCGGTATCTGCCAGCTGCCGCGGGCAGTTGATCAGCGCGAGAATTACCAAATTCACCTGGCGGCCCGGTGAGCTGTTTGAAGCCGACTTGTGGCTTCTGAATGACGGATGCCAGCCATCAGAAGCCGGAGAGGTGACCGCCTGGCTGGAATTTGGCGGGAAACGGCATTTTGTTCTCAACTGGTCCTATGCGGCCGGACTGCCTAACATCAATCTGGCCGGACCGACCTTGCGCTACCGTCTGCCGGAATTCAATCATGAAGAGGACCGGCAGAAATTGACGCCGTTGAACACGGATGCTGTTCAACTAAAAGGACGGGTGCCAAGCGAATTGAAACTGGTTTTGGATTGTGGCCATCTCTCGAGCGAATACCGGCTGATTTTCTACACCTGACCGGAAAGAGGTTGCGATCATGATTGAGCGAACAGCAGGACGAACAGCGAATATCGGATTATTCGCCGTGGTTCACGATACATACTATGCACAGTTTGACGGTTTGCAGGCCACACTCGAGGATTATCATCAGACCTTGAAAGAACAGCTGGCCGGCTATGAAATCAATCTGATCGATTATGGGTTCGCGAACGGACAGCCCGCGGCTGCCGCCATCGCGGCCAGAATGCGCCGGGACCAGCTTGACCTGATTTTCTGCAATATGGCCACATACGCGACATCGGCGACCTTTGCTCCGATTATTCTGGGAACAACACAGCCGGTGGTTCTGCTTGCGCTGCAGCCCCGGGCCGCGATGGACTACAGCCGGGCATCGACCGTCATGCAGCTGGAGAATGACAATATCTGTTCAGTTCCAGAGTTTACCGGCGTGGCGATCCGTCTGGGCCGGCCGGTCGCTGATGTTGTGATTGGAACCCTGGTCGATGATCCGGCTGCCGCTCAGGAGATTCAATCCTGGTGTGACATCGCCTGTGTGCTGCATGCGCTGAAAGACGCACGAATCGGCCTGATGGGCCATGTGATGGAAGCAATGTACGATATGCATACCGACCCGACCGCGATTTCAGCCGCATTCGGTGTTCATGTCGCGCAGCTGGAGATTGATGACCTGGTCAGAGAATTTGATCATGCGGATCCGCTTGCGATCGAACAGAAGCTGCAGCTGATTCTGGCTGAATTTGACCGGCCGGACCCCCGGACTGATCCTCTGACCGAAACGCTGACGGACGAGGATCTTCATCAGGCGGCGGTCGGTGCGGCCGCGTTGGACGCTCTGGTTGAACGCCATGATCTGACAGGGCTTGCCTACTACTATGAAGGCCGGCCGGACAGTCCGCAGCAGCGGGTGATCAGCTCGCTGATCGCCGGCAATACAATGCTCAACGCCCGGGGCATCCCGATGTGTGGTGAATTTGATTTGAAAACGTGTCTGGCGATGCTGATCATGGATCGATTGAATATCGGCGGAAGTTTCGCTGAGTTTCATCCGTTTGATTTTATTGAGGATTTTATCCTGGTCGGACATGACGGGCCGCATCATATGGCGATCGCCGAAGATCGGCCGATTCTGCGCAGCCTGAAAAAGTTCCATGGCAAACCCGGTCACGGTGCTTCAGTTGAGTTCAAGATAAAGGAAGGTCCGATCACCATGCTGGGCCTGACCCAGACCGCCACTGGCGCGTTCAAGTTTGTCATCGGAGAGGGGATCAGCCGGAAAGGGCCGATCCCGCCAACCGGCAACACGAATACGCGCGCGTTTTTCGCACCGAACACCAGAGCGTTTGTCAAGGCATGGGTGATGGAGGGACCGACCCACCATTATGCGCTGGGAGTCGGGCATCATGCTGAGACGCTCCGGAAGATCGCGGATATTCTCGGTATTGAATCCGTGATTGTCAAAGCCTGAGCAGATACAGGCTATCAGCCGGCGGGATGATCCAGGATACCAGTGAACAAGGGAAGTCCATTCTCAAGATCGATGATTGTGTAGATGAATGGCCGGTTGAAGACCAGTTCATGCTCCGTCATCATCGCGCTTTCGTCGATCGCGACCGATGTCGCGGCGGCGGCCTCGGTTCCCTCTTCATCAACGATGATGGTGGTTTTATGCCGGACCTCACTGATATAAAGGCCGGTCCGCCGTTCCTGGTTCATCAGTGAAAAATCAGCGGAGCCGCCGTCAAAAGCGATTTCCATGCCCATCTTCATCAGTTCGTCATTCAGTGTATCCTCATAGGCGGCTTCATATTTCGGCAGGCTCAATTGAACCACAGCCGATTCGGCCTGAGCGGCTTTGGCAAATATCTGCGAACTGATTTCCCCCGGCTCGCGGGCAGACAGCCAGGCCCGGGGATCCGTCCCGGCATCTGGAAGAATCGCTACATAAGCGTAGCGGCCGTTATCGTAAGGCAGTACGACACCTTGTCCTCCGCTGATGGCAAAATAGGGAAACAACGTGGTCTGATTCATGAAATCATGTGTGACATCACCCTGATCAGTCTGGAAATTGCCGCTTATCGTATCTTGCCAGAGAAAAGGCTGCTGCCAGTCAGACTTGAAGTAGACGGTGTTGACCAGGTACATGATGGTGGTCGGGTTGATCTTTTCGATAATTTTCCTGATCAGGCCGTTCGTGTTGGCATCAACCCAGTCATTGATGATCTCCAGCGAAGCCGGATCTGCGAAATCGAGGGACCGGGCACCGGCACCGAAGAAATCAGCGTTCGTCTGCAGAAAATCAGGATCTGCGTCGAACCCTTCCCGGAACCAGATTGAGTTGGCGATAGAGATCGCGGTCTTTTTGCCGCCGGATGATGTCAGATGCTGAATCCAGCCGCGGCTGAAGTTGTTGATCGCATCTGCTGTAAAGCCGGCCCCGGTCAAAACGCGGATCATCGCGTCACGTGTCGCTTTATCCGCGCCGTTCATGGTCATCGCCAACGCCAGAAAGACTGATGCCGGAGAAATCAGAACGTTTTGATCATTATCGAGAGAACTCAGCAGCAGTTCATCAGCGAAGCGCATCATCGACGCGGCCAGCTCAGGGTCTGTATCAGCGGGTGCAGCCCAGGCCGCAGGAACAATGTCAGCCATCAGATCCCCGTCCTCTGGCAGGGGCGACGGGTCCGGTCCGGTACTGCCGGTCGGGTCGGCTGTTGCTGATGTGGAAGAAGGATTGAGAAAGCCGATTGCGGAGCAGCTGCTCAGCAGCAGGCTCATGACGACCAGGAGGGCCAGTCGGATCATGGTTGACTGTTTCATTTTGATCACCTCGATCATTGCGTGAGCTTCATCGATCATTCAGTTGCTTTGACGGTTCTGCTGACGGAAATGTTTCCAACCGTCGATCGTATGATTATCATTGACTAGCGGATGATGATTGACAAGTGTCCGGATACTCAGTATAATTGAATATAAACACACTAAATATATAGGAGATATGTAAAATGCCGAAAGTAACATTCAAAGCTCAAGCGCACAGTGAGAATCCGACCAAGACCGTGGTTCGAACCAACGGGTTTACTGTTATCGTCGATGAACCGAAGAACCAGGGCGGAACCAACGAAGGCCCGACCCCCGTGGATTATGTTCTGGCCGCGCTGGCCGGCTGTCTCAACGTGGTTAGCCATGTGGTCGCCAAAGAACTGGACATGAATCTGAATGGGGTCAAGATTGACCTCGAAGGTGATTTAAATCCGGCCAAGTTCATGGGAATGTCCGACGCGGAACGGGCAGGCTATCAGTCCATCCGCGTCACTCTGCGGCCTGATACCGATGCGGACGCGGCAACGAAGGAAAAATGGCGCCTGGCCGTTGAAAGCCGCTGCCCGGTCAGCGATAACCTCAGTCATGAGACGCCGGTCAGTGTACAGCTTGGCTGAGCAGCCATCAGATAAACCGCGATCTGTGAGATTGGAAACAGACCCGTTGGAATGAAGATTCCTGCGGGTTTTTCTTTTGCCGTCAGCGGCGGAAATGTTTCTGCCACTCGCGCCGCCGCCGTTCATTGGCGATCCGGCGGCGGACATCACCCTGAAAGAACAGAATAAGATTCGCGATGGAGACAAGCAGGGCCAGCCGGAAGGACCAGGACGCGACGATCAGCTGATAAGCGAAGTACGCCGCGTTGAGCCAGGCCAGCCACTTGATTTTAACCGGCAGAACAAAAAACAGGCGGAGTTCGGTCTCCGGATATAAAATCGCGTAGGCAAAGAAGAGTGAGAGATTCAAGTAATGATTGGTCGCAAAACCGGAAATGAACCCGGCGATGATCGTACCGATCAGTCCGGTCAGATAAAACAGGTTGAAGCGGGCGACGCCCCATTCGTGCTCCAGTGCTTCGCCGATCATATAATAAAAATAAAGGACAAAGACAACGAAAAGCGGGCTGCTGCTGATCGGCAGAAAAATAAAGGTAACCAGCCGCCAGATCTGTCCGCCGAAAATCGCGTCCCGGCTGAAAAACAGAAGACTGCTCAACTGCCCGGCGAAAACAAGATCCAGCACGAACACGGCGCCCATGCAGATCACAAGATATTTCATCAGGCTCGGAATGGCCAGCCGTTTCATACGCGCCGCGATTCGATCGATCCATTGACTCATGCTATCATCCTCACTTCCGGATATCTGTCATTCAGCGGATGTTCATATCAGTGGTTATTTTATCACAGATCATCCCGGCTGCCGATGCCTCCACTGCGCGGACACGGCCGTAGTGGTCGACAGGGAGGTATGTGATGTCATGCCTCTGACGTTCCAGCCAGCGGTATCCAGCAGCAGCGCTGTCTGTTCCCGGGCCTGTTCAACCGCCCTGCGGGCGAAACTCCCTTCCGGATGAAGGCTCGACGGATTACCGAAATGTTGACGGATAAATGGTTCCATCACATCCGCGACCGCTGGATCAATGGGTGTTGTTGCGTTATAGTCGAGATATATCATTACGTGTTCACCTTTTTTCCTAATGCTTGACTTTATCAGTCTGGTACGACAGCGGAGGTATCAACAGTGAAAGCCTATCATAATCCGATCATTGCCGGATTCAATCCTGATCCGAGTATCTGCCGGGTCGGTGATGACTTCTACCTCGTGACATCGACCTTTGAGTTTTTTCCCGGTGTTCCGATCTACCATAGCCGCAATCTGACGGATTGGCAGCTGATCGGACACTGTCTCACCCGGGACAGCCAGCTGCCGTTGAGCGGTTGTCGCAGTTCCGGCGGTATCTACGCTCCGACACTGCGCTGGCATGATGGAACTTTCTATATGATAACAACAAATGTCAGTCATGGCGATAACTTTATTGTCTACACCAATGATATCCGCGGCGAATGGTCTGAGCCACAGTGGGTTGATCAGGCAGGGATCGATCCATCTTTATTTTTCGATCATGATGGTACGGCGTATTTTTGCGGGACCAGCGAGGTTGACGGCGAACCGGCGATTACCGCGTTCGTCATCGAACCGAAAACAGGCCGGCGCCTCAGTGATAAAGTCGTGATCAGCAGGGGATCGGGCGGGCGACACCCTGAAGCCCCTCATCTGTACCGAATCGGCCGACATTATTATCTTTTGCTGGCAGAAGGAGGAACAGAGTACGGCCACCAGGTGACGTTATTTCGCGGGCCCGGGCCTTTCGGTCCATTTGAGCCGTGTCCGAGACAGCCTGTTCTCAGTCATCGTGATTTTGGCCATTCACCGATTCAGGCGACAGGGCATGCCGATCTGGTTGAGGATCGTGCCGGCCACTGGTGGCTCGTCTGTCTGGCCATCCGTCAGCTGCCGGGCCGGCTTTTGCATCATCTGGGACGGGAAACCTTTCTCGCACCGATGGACTGGCAGGACGATGGCTGGCCGGTTGTCGGTGATGACGGACATATCGCGCTGCGCATGTCCGGCCCTCTGCCGCAGCCTCCCGCCGACGGTGCGGCAGTATCAGGTCATCCTGTATCCGATGGGTTCTTCGATAATTTTCAATCTCCGGGTCTCAATCCGGAGTGGACCTTCGTCCGCAATCCGGATCGCGGACGGTATCAGCTGAACCCCGGTGCCTGCTTTCTGGACGGACAGGGGAAGCACCTCGATGATCCGGATCCCTGTCTGATGATGGTGCGTCAGAAATCCTTTGCCGTTCAGGCAACGACAAAAGTGGTCATCACAAACGAGCAGACTTGTTCCGCCGGTCTGACCGCCTATTATACCCATGATTATTATTATGCTCTGCTGGTGGAAAAACGAGCGGATGGCAGCTGGCTGACTCTGCGCCGCAAAGTACATGATCTGGTCAGTGAATCGGAACGTGTCCGTCTGCCGGATGAAGCGCTGTTATCAGGGGTCGAGCTTCGTATGACTGCGGATACAACGGATTATCGCTTCTATTGGCGGACGGCCGAAGACGCGGACTGGCAGTTCGCCGGCAAGGGGCTGACCGCAGGCCTTTGTACAGAAGGAACGCATGTGATGACCTTTACCGGGACGTGGACGGGTTTGTGTGCCCAGCAGGGTATTGCTTCATTTCACTATCTGAAGGTGGAACCTGTACCGGACCCGGTTGCTCAATGAATTAGTTTGAGGCAGTCGGGATCGAGCTGATAGGTGACATCCTTGCGCTCAACAATGAGGGTCACCAGATCACGTAATTCACTGTCAGAGAGGATTTTCCCGAGCAGTTCCCGGGTTGGATTGATGGCGTGCGGATGGCCGACCAGTTTCAGCATCGTATAATCTCCGGTCGTATCGCCATAGGCATAACTGGCATCCAGATCGATCTGATGCTTGACCGCCATTTCCAGTACGGCTTTCCGTTTGCTGCGGGAATCCCACATCGGTGTAATCTGTCCGCTGTACAGGCCGTCCTCACCGATTTCGTAGACGGTGCCGCGAAAATCATCCATATCGTACAGTTTCGCCATCTCGCGGACCAGCTCCACCGGTGAGCCGGAAATCGCGATCAGCAGATGGCCCTGCTTTTTATGCCAGCGCAGCCGTTCCCGGGTGAAGGTGTAGACCCTTTCACCGTTCTGTTCAATCACTTTTCGCGCGATATAGTCGATGTGAACCGGGTTGGTATTGCGTACGGTGTCCAGATAGATATCAACCATCCGCTGCAGATAGTGATCATATTCGCCGACCCGCCGATTCCAGCGTGAAAAGGCCGGTTTGACATGTTCATGCCATTTCGCGTCATCAATCAGCTCATATTTGACCATCTTGCGGAACAGTTCGCTGATCAGTCCCTCGCGGGTTATGGTTCCGTCAACATCAAAAAAAGCGGCACAGACACTCATTCAGACACCTCCCTGAATCTGCCGGACCCTGAGTTGTCTCCAGTATAACCGATCATGACAGCTTTGGCTCCTCCGGTCAGACTTTACATCTTATCTGACAATATGCCATACTTTCACTTAATGTTGATCAGGATGGAGTGAGAGCATGCTGACCGCGTTTGACCCGCTGATTCATGAAAATTGCCGGACATTGATTCTCGGTTCAATGCCCGGGGCCATCTCGCTACAAAAACAGCAGTATTACGCGCATCCGCGCAACCAGTTCTGGCCAATCATGACCCAGTTGGCAGGCCGGCCTGATCTCAGTGATTATGAAAGCCGCTGCCGTCTGCTGCTTGATCATAATATCGGACTGTGGGATGTACTGCTCCACTGTTAGCGGCAGGGCAGCCTTGATCAGGCAATCCGTGAGCCGGATCCTCATGATTTTTTATCATTTTTTGCGCGATATACCAAAATACAAGCAGTTTTCTATAATGGTGCTGCCGCTGAATCCTTGTTTCGCCGCCTGATTCTTCCCGGACTTTCACCATCTCAGCGAAATGGCCTGATCCTGGCCCGGCTGCCGTCAACCAGCCCGGCCCATACCA
Source organism: Clostridia bacterium (assembly GCA_009929975.1). GTDB lineage: Bacteria > Bacillota > Clostridia > Saccharofermentanales > UBA5734 > SLHU01. The sequence continues at coordinate 3 of RZZF01000042.1, read as the reverse complement.
TGT
>RZZF01000041.1 GCA_009929975.1 Clostridia bacterium | reverse complement strand
AGCTGATCCAGGACTGCTTCGTCAGGCTCGATCAGGCGCTCACGCAAGGTTGGCAATAACTGCCGGACCTGGGTCATGGCACGGGTCATTTCATCGGGTCGGGGTGTCTGTTTCGCAAACAGGTTGTGAAATTTTGGTTGACCCATACGCGTCATGATGTATAGTCAGCGTGCTGTTTCAACGCGGCCGGCAGGGCATCGACGGCATCGCGTATTTCAACGGTGGCCTGGCTCAGCCGGCGAACCAGCTCGGCCAGACTGGCATCAAACGAATGAAGCGTGTCCTGGACATAACGGGCAGATTCCTGGCTGAAGTCGCTGAGTGAAAGAGACAATGTCTGGTTCAAAGCGGTCAGTTCCTGGCCGATTTCCTGCGCATGCGTGGCAACCGCCCCGGACTCCTGGCTGACCTGCTGGAGAAGCTGCTCGATGGTCCGGGTCAATCCGTCATTGAGTCTTTGTACCTGATCACCGATCTGCTGAATTTGGGTATCGGCATTTTCTGTCTGGTGATTGGCCGACTGCTGTGCGGACAACACAGCAGTGGTGGCGGACTGAACCTGCTCTTGCATGGTCTGGCTGTGCCGGCTGAGCTGCTCGGACAAAGTCTGGATGGTGGCGGACAGCCCGTTTTCCTGACTGTCCTGGAGTTCGGCCATTCGTCCGGTTGTCACCGACATCTGATCCAGGTAGCCTCGGGCGGCCGCGAAATCAGTGCTCAGCGCCGTCCGGGCTTCAGCCATCTGCTGAAGGGCTGAATGGGTGTCTTTCAGCAGATGGTCGGATTCCTGCCGGACCGTTTCCAGCGCGCGCATGGCGTAGTCGATATAATTTTTGACATCCCGCATCAGGCTGGTCATCTGGGTTATCTCACGGTTGACGGGATGGAGGTGCGCCGCGATTTCCGCGGAAAGGGCTTCGGCGAAGCGGGCCGCGAGATCCTGCATGCCGGCCTCCTGCCGTTTGATCAGTTCTTCGGATAACTGGTGCAGAACCGTCGTCGATTCACGGATTGACGGCGCGACACTTTCAAGCAGCACCTGTTCGACACTGCGCTGAATTCCCTCTGCCATGTCACTTTCAGCCAGACGGCCTGCCGTGGCGGTGAAGTGCTCAAGAGACTCATGCATGGAACGATCGTAACGCATGAATTGATCGATCAGAAGACTGAGTCCGGCCTGACTGCCGTAAACCGGTACATAAAGACCGATCTGCCGGTACATGCCCTGCAGAGTGTCCTCGACGCGCAGACCCTGGTCCCTAGTTGTCACAAACAGGAGCAATGACAGCGCCAGTGCCGAAATCAACGGAGTCAAAACCAGAACGGGAATGGAAAAGGGCTGCGGCACATCATATTGCCGGGTCAGAAGCAAGGCGGCGAGTGTACCGAGCAGGCCGACAGACATCAGAGTGGCCGGCAGCCGTGCGGACAGGCTGCCGGCTCCGCTGGCCGGCAGAATCTGGCGGGGCTGGAGATAATCTGCCGGATCCGCCAGCCATCGGTTTTCATACAGGACCTGACTGTCTGCCGCCATCAGGTGGAACTGCCGGCCCAGGTGTTTTTGCGGCAGTTGATCAAAGATCGCGCTGAGTTTAGGCAGATTGGCCATATCACGGTGATTCAGCTCAGAAAGACCGTTCATGAGAGCGCTGGAAGCCTTTTCAATCTGCTGTCTCGAGCGGGCAGCCAGAACCAGGGCGGCCAGCGTGATGATCAGCAGGAGCACCGGCAGCGCGAAAGACACGATCCAGTAAAGCGGATGCAGGTCAGCGACATTCAGGAACAGCAAGGCCATTGATTACCCTCCCTATGATATGACAAGACGAACCGAAGCATGAATTCTTTCCCGGGTTACGGGTTGAGAGTCGCAAGTTCAGACAGTGTGAACAGACCATCCCGCCTGATTTCATTGCCATCAAACCAGATGCTGCCACCACCATATTCCGGCCGCTGGATGTGGACCAGATCCCAGTGGATCGTTGAGTCATTGCCGTTCGGTGCGTCATCATAGCAGGCTCCGGGTGTGAAATGGAATGACCCGCTGATTTTTTCATCGAAGAGCGTATTCATGAACGGATCCATGATTTTCGGATTGAAACCGATCGCGAACTCGCCGATATAGCGGGCGCCATCATCACTGTCGAGAATCCGGTTGAGATCCTCTACGCCATCCCGTGCGGTCGCCTTGATGATGCGGCCGTCTTTGAATGTCAGCCGGATGTCATGGAAGATTTTTCCCCAATAGACCGTCGGCGTGTTGATCAGAAGTTCACCGTTGACTGAATCGCGCACCGGGGCGGTGAAACATTCACCGTCCGGAATATTGAATTCGCCGCAGCAGGGGATAACCGGAATATTATCGATGGAGAAACTGAGGTCCGTGTCTTTTCCGGTCAGCCGGACATGGCGGGTCTTGCGCATGAGCTCCGCCAGTGGCTGGACATCGCGCTGCATCGCCTGATAATCAACAGATGACGCGTCCAAAACAAAATCAAGATAATCATCGTAGGACATCCCGGCCCGCTGAGCCTGCCCGGCTGTCGGATACTCGAACAGAACCCAGCGGCGATGGTTGATGATCAGATCGCGGAATGGTTTCATGAATTTTCCGGATAGCTGGCGATTATCAGCCGCTACCGCTGCCTGCTCCTGATCGTTGGCATAGGCTCTGATGCGGATATCACCGACCTTGTTCTCAAACTGGCGGATACCGGTCTCAGACAGATCGGTCAGAAAACCGCTGCTCCTGCCGTCATCGTCCGGGTTCAGCTGCTCTAGAAGCAGCCGGTCCACTTCCTGTTGTGTCAGCTGCACTTCAGCCAGAGCGCCAAGCTGGCGGCTTTGCCGCAGCAGGGCCTTGACGAGAGGAAGCCCTGTGATATCAGCGGTTATATGGAAATAATCACCTTTCTGGATTTTCATGGAATGGGTCAGCATCAGATGCGCCAACTGCTCGAGTCTTGGATCCTTCATATCAGAACACCTCGTATAATTAAGCTATTCTGATTATACCAGATATCAGCCGCTCGGCAGCCGCTGTTCCAGATCCGCCAGTGATGAAAAACTGTATTTGCCGGCATCTGGCAAAATTCTGCGGACCAGACCTGTCAGAACCTGGCCGGGACCGAGTTCACAAAACTGGCGGATACCGTCGCGCTGCATACGGCAGACTTCATCCGTCCAGCGGATGGGGCTGCACATCTGTCCGGCCAGAGTCCGCGGCCAGTCGGTGGACGGATTGGCCGGCTCGGCGGTCAGGTTGAGGTAGACTGAAGTTCCGGGTTCGCGGAACACGAAGGAACGGGCTGTCTGCCGGAGTTTCTCAGCGGCCGGCCGCATCAACGGAGTGTGAAACGCGCCCTGGACATCGAGTGGTATGATCCGCCGTGCTCCGGCCTTCCGCATCGTCTCCGCGCAGAGGGCGAGGTCTGTCTGATATCCGGCGATGACCGTCTGGCCTGGCGCGTTCTCATTCGCGATCCAGACACGGTCCGCCCAGCGCTCCTCAGCCAGTATCTGCCGAATCCGGACGATGTCAAGACCGATCAGGGCGGTCATACCGCCTGGCGTCGTGTTCACTGCTTCCTGCATGAATTCAGCCCGTCTGGCGAGAAGGGTGATCAGATCCGGCACCTGAAGGATTCCGGAGGCTGCCAGCGCCGTATATTCACCGAGCGAAAACCCCGCGAAAGCTCCGACCGATACGTCCGGATATACTTTGCGCCAGATCTGCCAGATCGCCAGACTGAAAGTGACGATCGCCAGCTGGGCAGCATGGGTTGACTGCAGCTGATCGGATCTGAGCGAAAGAAGATCAAGGCCTGTCTGGTCGGCGACCAGTTCATACAACTTGGCGGCATCCCGATCGGCAGCCGCCAGTTCCGTACTGCGGATATCGTTCTGGGTTCCCTGTCCGGGAAATAGAATGGCTGGCATCATGTGATCCTCCTCTGCTTGACAGGCGCTGGCCAGGTCGTTATGATAATAATGTTTTGACGCTCAAAATATTTGAGACGCAAACAATATACCATGTGCCAGTCTGACTGGCAAGAACACAAAAGGGAGAGACTATGCATCAACTGAGAATTGCCGGAACCGGTAATTACCTGCCTGAATTAACAGTCACCAACCAGATGCTGTCGGAAATCGTTGACACCAGTGATGAATGGATCATGAGCCGGACCGGCATCTCGGAGCGTCGCCTTTCGGCAGGTGAGCCGACTTGGCACATGGGAGCTCAGGCTGCGCGGGAAGCATTGAAACAAGCCGGTATCCAAGGATCTGAGATTGACCTGATTGTTGTCACAACGATTACGCCGGACTATTATACCCCGTCGACAGCATGTGTGATCCAGGCTGAGATCGGAGCGGATCGCGCGTTTTGCTTTGACATCAACGCGGCCTGTACGGGTTTTGTTTATGCGCTCGATCTTGCCGCCCGCTATTTGCAGGCCGGCGATGTGCAGAATATTCTGATTGTTTCTTCCGAGAATATCAGCAAGCTGGTCGATTACAGTGACCGGTCGACCTGTGTTCTCTTCGGAGACGGAGCGAGCGCGGCAGTCTGCCGCCGCAGCCATCCCGACGAGACCAGCCGTCTGATGTCGACGGTTCTGGGGGCGGAAGGCCGCAATGCCGGCTGCCTGGTCAGCCGGGCCCTGCGGCTTGACCATCCGTTTCTTGATCCTGATCATGTCTGGCCGGATCGTTACGGGCACGAAAATCATCACTATATCAGCATGGAAGGCCAGGAAGTGTTTAAATTCGCGGTTCGAGTTCTGGCGGATTCCGTGATTGAAGCCTTGAATAAAGCACAGGTTGAATTGACTGATGTCCGATATATTATTCCGCATCAGGCCAATATCCGCATTGTTGACGCGGCCGCACGCCGGATGAAAGCTGACCCGCAGCAGATTATCAGCCGGATGGTTGATTTCGGCAACACCTCATCGGCCAGTATTCCGATCTGTCTCAATGAACTGATCCGTTCCGGCAAGCTTCAACGGGGTGAAAAAGTCGTCTTATGCGGGTTCGGTGCCGGTCTGACTTACGGAGCCGCCGTCTTTGTCTATTGACGATTCATACTGGAGGACAGTTTATGCTGCATGATCTCAATCACTTGCTCAATACAAAGTACCCGTTGATCCAGGGCGGAATGGCCTGGGTTGCCAGCGCTGAACTGGCCGCGGCGGTCGCTGAAGCCGGCGGTCTCGGCCTTGTCGCCGCTGGATCGATGACGCCTGATCTTCTGAGAGACGAAATCCGTCGGACGAAGCGAATGACCAGCCGTGCTTTCGGCGTCAATATCATGCTGATGAATCCTTTCGCGGATCAGCTGGCCAAGGTTGTCGTTGAAGAAAATGTTCCGGTTGTGACAACCGGCGCTGGATCGCCGGGCCGATATATCGAAGACTGGAAAAAAGCCGGTATCACAGTCATTCCGGTCGTTGCCTCGGTCGCGTATGCCCGGCGGATGGAAAATCTCGGCGCTGACGCGGTCATCGCGGAAGGAACCGAAGCCGGCGGCCATATCGGAGAACTGACCACCATGGTCCTCATTCCGCAGGTGGCGGACGCGGTTTCAATTCCGGTCATCGCGGCTGGTGGTGTTGCTGATGGACGTGGTGTGGCCGCGGCAAGAATGCTCGGCGCTTCAGGAGTTCAGGTCGGTACCCGTTTTCTTGCCAGTCTGGAATGCCGGATTCATGATAATTATAAACAGATGGTGGTCAAGGCCCGTGATATCGATACGCTGGTCACTGGTCGCAGCGGTGGGCATCCGGTCCGGACATTGAAAAACAGCCTGGCCCGCCATCTGATTGAGATGGAGAAGAGAGGGGCCTCTTTTGAAGAACTCGAAGCAGTGACGATCGGGTCGCTGCGCCGCGCGGTACAGGACGGCGATTTGGGGGAAGGCTCGTTCATGGCCGGCCAGTCCGCTGGCCTGGTCAGCTGCATTGAACCGGCTGCCGTCATTATCCAGACGATGTTCGCGCAGGCTGAGCAGCTGCTGGGATATTCGCTGTGCCGGGAGGTGGTCCGATGATCGCTTTGGTGACCGGAGGTTCCCGTGGCATCGGAGCCGCGATCGCCCTGTCACTGGCACAGGCCGGTCACGATGTTGCCCTGACCTGCCGCCACCGCCTCGCTGAAGCCGAGCAGATCGCTGAGCAGTGCAGGGCCTACCATGTGCGTGCGATGGCCCTGCAGGCGGATGCAGGCTGTGAGGATGATGTCATCCAGGCGGTGGCAGCGGTCAATGAAACACTGGGCACGATCGGCATTCTGGTCAATAACGCCGGTATTACCCGGGACACACTGCTTTTGCGCATGAGTCTTGACCAGTTCAATGAGGTGATCCAAACCAACCTGACAGGTGCCTTTCTCATGAGCCGGGCCGTCCTGCCGGCGATGATCAGGGCCCGCAGGGGCCGGATCATTCAGATCAGTTCAGTCGCCGGATTGTATGGAAACGCGGGCCAGGTCAATTATGCCGCGGCCAAAGCGGGGCTGATCGGTCTGACCCGTTCGCTGGCACGGGAAGTGGCCAGCAGGAATATTACTGTCAATGCCGTCGCGCCTGGTCTGATCGAAACCGATATGACACGGCAGCTTTCGGAGGCGCAGCGTGAGGCTGCCCGGCAGAGAATTGCGCTGGGGCGGTTCGGTAAAGGTGAAGAAGTCGCCGGAGTGGTTCGTTTTCTGGCGTCAGATGATGCCGCTTATATGACGGGACAGGTTCTGGAAGTATCAGGTGGTCTAAGCCTGTAATAACGAATAATCGGAAGAGGGAATCTATGATCAATCAAACTGAATCTTACAATCGGCGGGTTGTTGTCACCGGAATCGGTGCCGTGACACCTGTGGGCAGCCAGCCGGAACAGATCTGGCGGAACATCACCAGCGGCGTCTGCGGGATCACTGCGATCGAACCGGGTGATGATACGATCCCAGTGCATGTCGCTGGCAGGGTCACCGACTTTGATCCGAGAGACTATATGGAGTACCGGGAAGCACGCCGGATGGACCGCTACTGCCAGTTCGCCGTTGCCGCGGCGGCGATGGCCGCTGAGCAGAGTCGATTTGACCAGTCCGGCTGTGATCCCTGGCGGGTCGGAACGATCATCGGCAGCGGCATCGGCGGACTTGAAACCATGTCGGCTGAGTTTCGCAAGCTCTATGGACCGGAAGGCGCGGCCAGAATTTCCCCGTTGTTCATTCCCATGATGATTTCCAATATGGCAGCGGGAAAAGTCTCGATGGCTCATGGCGCAAAGGGGACGAGCCTTTGCATCTCAACCGCCTGCGCGTCTGGGACCCACGCGATCGGCGAAGCGTTCCGGGCGATCCGCGGCGGTCAGCTTGACATGTGCTTTGCCGGTGGAGCAGAAGCTCCGATCACACCAATTGCCATGGCCGGATTTGCCAACATGAAAGCGCTGACTCCGGCAACCGACCCGGCGGCCGCTTCGATTCCGTTTGATCGTCGCCGTTCCGGTTTCGTGATCGCCGAAGGAGCCGCCGTCCTGATGCTTGAATCACTGGAGCACGCGGAAAAAAGAGGCGCAGCGATCATCTGTGAAATCGCCGGTTATGGCAGTACGGCGGATGCCTATCATATTACCAGCCCAGATCCGACCGGAGAAGGACCGGCGATGGCCATGCGTCTGGCAATGAAAGAAGCCGGTCTGGCACCGGAAGCGATCGGCTATATCAACGCGCACGGGACCAGTACGCCGCTCAATGACCGCTACGAAACCCTGGCGATACATCAGGCAATGGGTGACAGCGCACTGGCCATACCGGTCAGCTCCAGCAAGTCAATGCTCGGACATATGCTGGGCGCTGCCGGTGCGGCTGAGGCCATGATCACCGCGTTTGCCCTGAGAGATGGTCTGCTGCCGCCAACGATCGGACTGAGTGAACAAGACCCCGATTGTGATCTTGATTATGTCCCCGGCCAGGCCCGGCCGGCAGCGGTAAAGGCAGCCTTGAGCAACTCACTTGGCTTTGGCGGTCATAACGGCAGCCTCTGCCTGAAGAAGTGGGAGGTATGATGATGCAGATAACAGAGATTGAATCGCTGATGCGGCAGATGCGGCAGCATGGTCTGAACCGGCTGGAGCTGGAAGACGATGGTTTTCGCCTTCTGCTCGAACGGGCGGAACCGACCGTAAGCCGGCCGGCCGGATCGATGGAGCGCCTGGATGAGCGGACCGACGGCAGCGAAAACAGTTTGCCGGATGAAGAAGAGCAGTTGCCCGGCATTCTGGTGACTTCACCCGTGGTCGGCATCTATTATGCCGCCGCGGATCCTGACAGTGAACCGTTTATAAAGGTTGGAACGACCGTGGAGAAGGGGATGACACTTTGTATCATCGAGGCCATGAAGCTGATGAATGAAGTCATCGGCCAGTATCAGGGGACCGTCCTGGAAATTCTGGTGGACAATGGCCAGAGGGTGGAGTACGGCCAGCCGCTCCTGAGAATCGGTGACGCATCATGATGAACCGGGAAGCCATCCAACAGATCATTCCACATCGCCCGCCGTTTCTCTTTCTTGACGAGGTCCATCAACTGACAGAATCAACCATCACGGCCAGTTGGCATCTGACCGGCCGGGAATCGTTTTTTGCCGGTCATTTTCCCGGTCAGCCGGTGCTGCCCGGCGTCCTGATGGTTGAGTCGCTGGCTCAGGCCGGTGCTGTCTGTATACTCAGTCTGCCGGAGTTCAAAGGGCGCATCGCCTATTTCGGCGGCATGCGGGATGTTCGCTTCAGGCAGAAAGTAAAGCCGGGCGATACACTGATTTTGCAGGTCGAGATCATCCAGCTGCGCGGCCGAATCGGTTTCGGCAAGGGCCGTGTGCTGCTGGGCGACAAGCTGGCGGCTTCAGCGACCCTGACCTTCGCGATTGGAGATTGACCATGTTCAGGAAAATTTTGATCGCCAATCGGGGCGAAATCGCCGTAACTATCATACGCGCCTGCCGGGAAATGGGAATTCGCAGTGTCGCCGTATTTTCAGAAGCTGACCGGTCCTCTCTGCATGCCCAGCTGGCGGATGAAGCGATCTGCATTGGTCCGGCTGCTTCGCGGGACAGTTATCTGAATATCCAGTCCATACTGACAGCCGCACGGGTTACCGGTGCTGAAGCGATCCATCCCGGCTATGGTTTTCTTTCTGAAAACGCGACTTTCGCCCGGATCTGTGATGCCTGCGGCTTTGTCTTTATCGGTCCGACAGAACAGATGATCGCGCGGATGGGAGACAAGGCCAGCGCCCGTGCGGCCGCGCGTGAAGCCGGGATACCGGTCATACCCGGCAGCCCCGGGATCGTTGACGGACTGGCAGGTGCCGTAGATGCCGCCAGATCCATCGGGTTTCCGCTGATGATCAAGGCAGCGGCCGGCGGCGGCGGACGCGGAATGCGGATCGCCCACAATCAGGCTGAACTGGAAACATCATTTCAGACAGCCGCGACAGAAGCGAGAAACTGCTTTTCCGATGACCGTATGTATCTGGAACGACTGGTGGAAAATCCCCGGCACATAGAAATACAGCTTCTGGCAGATCAGTACGGCCACGCCATTCATCTGGGTGACCGTGACTGCTCGATTCAGCGAAGACATCAGAAAATGCTGGAGGAAGCGGTATCTCCCTTTACCGATTCAGACCTGCGCGCCGCCATGGGTGAGGCAGCGGTCCGGCTGGCCGGAAGTATCGGCTATCGTGGTGCCGGAACGGTTGAGTTTCTCGTCGATGACAACCGGCAGTTCTACTTCATGGAGATGAATACACGAATCCAGGTCGAACATCCTGTGTCTGAAGCAGTCACAGGGATCAACCTGATTCAGGCGCAGATCCGTATGGCCGCGGGAGAACCTCTGGCCATCCGCCAGGAGGATGTCAGCTTCAGTGGTCATTCGATCGAATGCCGGATCAACGCGGAAGATCCCCTGGACGGGTTTCGGCCTTCTCCTGGTGTCGTGACCAGCCTGCATCTGCCCGGCGGCCCCGGTGTCCGGGTGGATAGCGCGCTGTATCAAGGCTGTCGGATACCACCGGATTATGACTCCATGCTGGCCAAGCTGATTGTCCATGCACCGACCCGACCGGAAGCGATCGCCCGGATGCGGCGGGCGCTGATGGAGTTTTTGATCAGCGGACTGGCCACTACGGTTGATTTTCACATGGCGATCATGCGCGATCCGGATTTTATCAGCGGCCATTATCATATTGGCTTTCTGGATGAAAAAATGCCGTTACTGCTTGAGCAGATGCGGCCGGTCAACGAGGAGGAAACACCATGACAGCAGATGTCTTACGCCAGATGCGCGAT
>RZZF01000040.1 GCA_009929975.1 Clostridia bacterium | reverse complement strand
CCGCCGGGCTCGGCGCGCGCGACAGTCTGCGGCTTGAAGCGGGAATGCCGCTGTACGGACATGAACTGGCTGCTGATATTTCACCGGTTGAGGCCGGGCTGGATTTTTTTGTTCATTTTGATAAGCCGTCATTTATTGGCAGAGACGCGCTGCTGCGTCAACAAGATGAGCCGCGCCGGCGGCTCTATGGACTGGAAATGACAGAAAAAATCGCGCCGCGCCAGGGATACGATGTCTATCTGGAGGATCAGAAGACCGGACAGGTCACCTCGGGTGGATATGCGCCATTTCTGCAAAAATCAATCGGACTGTTCCTCGCGGCCCCGAGCTCTGGTATGATCGAATCGGGGACGGCCCTGGAAGTTGAAATTCGCCACCGCCGCTATCTGGCCCATGTGGCATCGCTGCCGTTCTATCGCAGGCCACGGCCGGCTCAGCACTGAAACCATCGTTCATCACGACGGCTGATAAAAATCTATATTAATTTGGGAGGCATCATTATGCACGGACCGGAATTTTTGAAGTATACAAAGAATCATGAATGGGTGGATCTGGATGGAACAAAGGCCCGGATCGGCATCACAGACCATGCCCAGGAAGCTCTGGGGGACATTGTGTTTGTCGAATTGCCGGAAATGGACAGTGAACTGCAGGCCGAAGATGTCCTTGGAGTCGTCGAATCGGTCAAGAGCGCGTCCGATATCTATGTGCCGCTCAGCGGCACGGTCATCGCGGTCAATCAGGAGGTTTCTGACGAACCGGAGCTGATCAATCAGGATGCCTATGAGGCATGGCTGGTTGAATTGGAAATATCGGATCCGGATGAAGTCAGCGGGTTGATGGATCTGGATGCCTATGAAGCTTGGTGCGCGGAGGAAAACTGAGTGAACCGCTATATCCCTATGACCGATGACGATCGCCGTGCCATGCTGGACACAATCGGAGTTCCATCGCTTGAGGCCTTATTCGCGGATATTCCTGACAGTCTCTGTCTGCGCGGACCGGCCGGTCTGGCCCCGCCGCTTTCAGAGCTGGCCCTGCGCCGCAGGATGCGGGAGCTCGCGTCGCGCAACGCGGATACCGACCGATACGCCTGTTTTCTCGGTGCCGGCTGCTATGATCATGAAATACCGGCGATTGTCTCGCATCTGACCGGCCGCCAGGAATTCTACACAGCCTATACGCCGTATCAGCCGGAAATCAGCCAGGGCCTGCTGCAGGCAATATTCGAGTATCAGACCATGATCTGCGAACTCACCGGGATGGAAGCCGCGAACGCTTCCATGTATGACGGGGCGACCGCAGCCGCGGAAGCGATTCTGCTGGCCTGTCAGGCGACCCGGCGCCGCCGGGTTCTGGTGTCTGACGGACTCCATCCCCATACCCTGGCCGTTCTGCGGACGTATCAGCAGACCGGACACTTTGATCTTGAGATCATTTCACTGAGCCGGGGACGGACTGACGCGGATGTTCTGCAGACGAAGCTGGATCCGCAAGTCGCCGCGGTTTTGATTCAGAATCCCAATTTCTTTGGTGTGCTGGAAGAGATGCCGTCACTGACCGCTCAAGCCCATCATGTTGGTGCCTATCTGGTCGCCGTGGTCAATCCGATCTCACTGGCATTGCTCGAAGCTCCCGGCCGTTACGGTGCTGACCTTGTGGTCGGAGATGGGCAGGTCCTCGGCAACGCGATGAATTTCGGCGGCCCTTCTCTGGGTTTTTTCGCCGCTGGAAGCAAAGATCTGCGCCGCCTGCCGGGCCGATTGATCGGCCAGACTCAGGATCGTCAGGGACGCCGCGGTTTTGTCATGACCATGCAGACCCGTGAACAGCATATCCGCCGTGATCGCGCGACATCAAATATCTGCTCGAACCAGGCGCTGAATGCACTGGCCGCGGCCATCTACATGACGACGGTCGGACAGGAAGGCCTATGCGAGATCGCCCGGCAGTCTGTCAGCAAAGCGCACTATCTGCATGACCGCCTGATCGCGACCGGCCGGTTTTCATCGTTGTATGACGCTCCGTTTTTTTCCGAGTTCGCGGTTCGTTGCGAGGATTCGCCGGTTGAATTGAACCGCCGCCTGCTGCAGCACCAGATTATCGGCGGGTTGGCATTGAGCGATGTGCTGCCCGAGATGGAGAACGACTGGCTGTTGGCGGCCACAGAAAAGTCCAGCCGTTCCGATATGGATCAACTGGTTGAAAGGGCGGTGCTCTGATGGAACTGATTTTTGAAAAAAGCCGGCCAGGCCTTCACGCTTTCAGTTTGCCGCCTTCCGATGTGCCTGAATACAATGGGGATCAATTGATCCCGCGTCATCTGAGGCGCAGCCGGCCGGCCGGGCTGCCACAGGTCAGCGAGACAGAGGCGGTTCGCCACTATACCGCGCTGTCCAGTCGTAATCATGGTGTGGACAGCGGATTTTACCCGCTCGGTTCCTGTACGATGAAGTACAATCCGAAAATTAATGAGGACATCGCGGCGATGCCCGGGTTTTCTGCTGTGCATCCGCTGCTGCCGGCAGCGGCGGTTCAAGGCTGCCTGGCGGTGATGTACGAACTGGACCAGGCCCTCTGCCGGATAACAGGGATGGCACAATTTACCCTGCAGCCAGCCGCAGGCGCTCATGGCGAGCTGACCGGCCTGATGATCATCCGCGCCTGGCATCAGCAGCAAAATGAGACCACGCGCGATGAAATTCTGATCCCGGATTCTGCACACGGTACCAACCCGGCTTCCGCGGCGCTGGCCGGCTTCAAGGTGGTTGAGATTCCATCCGATGCGGACGGCTGCGTCGATCTGCAGGCCCTGCGTCGTTCCCTTGGTCCGAAAACCGCCGGAATCATGCTGACAAATCCCAATACACTCGGATTGTTTGATCGACAGATTTGCGCGATCGCCGACGCGGTTCATCAGGCCGGCGGACTTCTCTACTATGACGGGGCGAATGCCAACGCGATTCTCGGTCAGGTCCGTCCCGGCGATATGGGCTTTGATATCGTTCACCTGAATCTTCATAAGACGTTCAGCACGCCGCATGGCGGTGGCGGTCCGGGTGCCGGTCCGGTCGGTGTAACAGAAGCACTGGCTCCGTTTCTGCCGGGGCCGCTGGCTGTTCGCCAGAGTGATGGTACTTATGACTGGGAGACCGTGCACCATCCACTTTCCATCGGACGGATGAAAGCGTTTCATGGCCATTTCGCCGTGCTCGTCAGAGCACTGGCCTATATCTGGACCCTCGGTGATGAAGGGTTGCGCGAGGTCTCGGAAACCGCGGTGCTGAACGCGAACTATGTCCAGGCTTCGCTGCGTGAGACCTATGATCTGCCTTTTAACCGCCTGTGCATGCACGAATGTGTCTTATCAGCCAGGCAGCTGCGCGAACAAACCGGAATTTCCGCTCTGGATGTGGCTAAACGGTTGTTGGATGATGGGTTTCACCCACCGACAATTTATTTTCCTCTGATAGTAAAAGAAGCCCTGATGATTGAGCCGACGGAGACGGAAAATAAAGCCGGTCTGGATGCCTTTATCCTGGCGATGCGGCAGATTGCGGCTGAGGCGGCACACAGTCCGGAAACGGTCCGTCAGGCTCCTCAGAAGACACCCGTCAGCCGACTCGATGAGACAGCAGCCGCACGGCATCCGATCCTGCGCTGGAAGCCACCGGCCGAAGCGGATCAGTGATCAAGGGACCGGTGAAGGATTGGTCGCCCCGCCGATCGTCTTGAACCAGTTTTTCACGCCATCAGTGTATTGAAGACTGCCGTCGGCCAGCACCCAGAGCGCTTCTGTTCCGGGCAGCTGGTCGATGTAGTTTCTGCCGTCCGCGTACGGCAGAAGAAACAAGGTTGTTGAGAGAAAATCGGCAAATCCTGAATCGCGTGTGATGACCGTAACCGCCCGGTGATGGACTCCCGGCTTTAGGGTCGCCGGATCAATGATGTGGTGGTAGCGCTGGCCGTCTACGGTATAATATCTCTGATAATCGCCGCTGGTCACCACTGATAGGTCAGTCAGGTAGGCGGTATCCAGAAGTTCTTCGCCATCGTCCGCCGCATCGGGATTCTGTATCCCGATGCTCCAGACACTTCGTTTGCCATCCTGAGGGTTCCCCGCTGTCCGGACATTTCCACCGCTGCTGATAATGAAATGCTGATATCCCAGGGTGGTCAGTTCCTGTGCGACCAGCTCCGTCGCGTAACCTTTGGCAACCGCTCCCAGATCCAGCCTCATTTGCCCATCCGCAAGCTCAACTGTACCGGCTGCCTTATCAATCAGCAGCTGGTCCATATCCGTATGGCGTGCGGCTTCTGTCAGCGCGGCCATTTCCGGCAGCCTGGCGGCGGCTGGATTTGTCAGTCCTTCCGTCCTGGCATCGTGCCAGAGTTCCAGAACTGAGCCGAACGCGATATTGGTTGTACCGGGCGACTGACGATACCATTCCCCGGCCTGCTCAAGCAGCCGGATCAGTTCAGGATCAACCTTGAGAGGCCCCTGTCCCGCATGTGCGTTCAGGGTGTGGATATTCACCACTCCGTCATATTGGTTGTAGCGGTCGAATAGCTGGTGCAGTTCGATGAAGCGCGTTTCAGCGTGGCCGGACAGCTTTTCAAAGGCCTGGTCACTCTCGCAGTAGGCGATCACGGTGATGACCGTGTCAAAAGCCCCGAGTATCGTATCGGTATAACGCTTCATGCCTGGCTGGCAGGCCGAAGAAATTATCAGGATGATCGACAGCATGGCAGTGACGGCGGTCAGACGAAAGATTCGCATGGTCAGTCTCCATTCGGTTCGCTCACAGGATATTGCGGATCTGTTGATATAGTAGAAGATATTCCACTAAAGTGCAAAAAAAATCCTCCCGACAGAATGCCGGGAGGATTGAATGACTTTACCAGGTCCGATCAGCGGGCATTCTCGATCGCTTCGAGGACAGCAGCCTGATAGCCGGTCAGGGTCATCGTTGCTTTGGTTGCCAGATCGACATCGGTGGTCGCGCCTTCATCGTTCAGCGGCATATTGGTGATCTCAGCGGCGGTTTTGCCGATCATCCACTCTTCAACAGCTTCAATCTGCTCGTACCACTCACGGCCGATACCGGATGCCTTGATCATGCCATAGTCGTCGCCTTTTTCTTTCTTGGTCGGATAGTTCATCGCCTTGTCTGAGGTGATGACACCGGCTTCGTCGAAATTGACAGCGGTCTGGGCTGTATCGATATTGCAGGAGACAACTTTGCCGTCTGCGTCGATCGCGACAGCAGCGATTACGGTGTCAACCTGGACTTTACCGACCATGGCACCATCATCGTTGGCCGCGAGGTCAGCGGACTGGTCGATCAGCGTATCAACGCCGAGACCCAATTTGATGTCGCCGCCGCCTGAAGAACAACCGATCAGGGCGATAGCCACAACGAGAATAAGGGAAATAACTGTAAACTTTCTCATACTTTCCTCCTAATGTGTAACATTTGATTTTTGAGCATATGCCCTAAATTAGTGGAACATGCTCATGCTTGAACATCATACCGCTCTTTATTATACACGAAATGTCACATATGTTACATGTTTTTGGAAACGTTTGCTATAGTTTTATCGAATGCATAAAAAATATGAGCATATGCCCGTTCTTTTGGGGATTAGGGCTAATTAATGAAATAAATCCAACAGACTGAATAGCATATCCCGTCCCGGACCGGCCGGCAGACGGTCCAGTGTCTCACCGCAGCGGTCCACCTGGCGCTGCAGTATCTGACGGCTTTGACGGATCGCACCCAGCTGGTGCGAAAGCCGAATCAGCTCCTGAACATCGCGATGGCTGCGCGGACTGTTGAGGAAGATATCGAGCATCCGGCGAAAATCGCGGTCTGCGGATGCCAGCAGAACGGGCAGTGTCAAGACGCCTTCCACCAGATCGTGACCGGTCGGCTTGCCGGCCGATTGTTTTGATTCATCCATATCAATCAGATCATCTCTGATCTGGAACGCGGCGCCGAATCGCATCCCGAAATGCCAGAGCAGGCGAATCTGATCGTCGGGCAGCTCCGCGCAGTAACCACCGGAAGCGGCGGAGGCTGCGAAGAGGATACCGGTTTTACTCATGATCCGCCGCAGGTAGGCCCGATAACCCGGTACTTTATTCCGACCGAGGTACTGTGCCACTTCACCGGTACAGATCTGCTCAACAGCATCTGCGATACGGGCCATCTCACGCAGCTGCAGTCCGCTGCGGGCAATCAGCCGCAAGCCGCGGGCCAGCAGAAAGTCACCCGTGTAGATGGCCATGTGATCGCCCTGATCTGTGTGCAGTGTCGATTCACCGCGCCGTGTATCGGCGTGATCGATGACATCATCATGCAGCAGGGTCGCGGAATGGATCACTTCGATGGCCATCGCGACATGCATGGCCCGGTTCTGTCTGTACTCACCAAGATGAGCCGCCGCGATCAGCATGGCCGGCCTCAGCCGTTTCCCGCCACGGGATACCAGATCGCAGGCGGCAGCCTGAATCGGGCTGCCGCCTGTGAATTCCCGGCGTAAAGTCTGTTCAAAAATCTCCATCTCAACAGCCAGCTGAGAGATGACCTCGCGAGAGGATTCAGTTTTTGATTTCAACGTCCTGCTTACCGCCTTTTCCGGGGAAAGAAGAGTTTGAGCTTACGATTTTTGTACCAGCTTTCCCATACACGTGTGTACCAGGGAATCAGATAATTATCCATACCGAAAGCGCGCCCGGCACCGCCCATGCAGACGATTGAAGCGAATATCATCCACCAGCTGTGCATGTACAGCCCGGTCGATGTGGTGAACATGGCCAGCAGCGCAAAGGAGCCGATACCGGCAACGAAAGTGAAAGCACCACCGATCAGCATGAGTCCGACGATGATCTCGGCCAGTGTAATCGCGATCTGGAAGAACATCTCCCAACCCTGTGAATGCAGTGCCCAGCCCTCGATAATCCAGGGGACCAGTGAGAAATTGCCGAAACGAAGCAGATCGAGCCGGGTGAAGATATCGGTTCCGACCGCTGTACCGTCGAGCATCTGAGTCGCTTCACCGATCCGGAAGTCGAACAGCTTGATGTTGATTCTGATAATATCATCGAGTCTCAGTCCACCGGCGGAAGCGCTGGAGACCGCGTCGGCAGACAGTTCATAATTACGCGCCATGCCGAGGAACTCAGCCAGTTTCGGATTCGCGAACCAACCCTGAGTCGCTTTGACGATCCCTTCGTACAGCCAGTAGGCTCCAAGGAACATGCGCAGCGGCATCACCCACCAGGCTTGCATCTTGGGCGAATAATGGCGGGCCAGGAAACGTTTTTCCTGCTTACGGTCGACCAGTTCGGATTTCAGATACCTGGCCGGTCCGCGCAATCCCATGATCTCAAAGAGATAATGCGCGTTGATCATGATCTTCATGATGACCGACAACCAGGAAGGAAGCCGTTTCCCCATGATCTCCGAGACAGCGAAGTAATTGCCGATACAGACCATGGTTCCATGGAATTTAACTTCAACCTTCTTTGGCTCCTCGCCATGAATATCACGCAGGATATTGGCAGCTGCGCCTTCACCGCTCTGGATCGCGTTTTCAACCATCGCGGCATAGGGCCGGCCATTTTCGTCCGCCAGCGCACCGCAATCGCCGATCGCGTAAACATTGGTCTTTTCGGTCTGGCAGTATTCGTTGACAGCGAAACGCCGCGCGCCGCCGACACGGCTGATGCTGACATCGCTGGCATCTTCGTTACAGCAGACACCGGCGCACCAGATCATCGTACGAGTTCCGATCAGTCCGCGGCTGGTCAGGACTTCATCGGCCTTCATTTCCTGAATATTTGTCTCAAGCATAATTTCGATACCCAGGCGCTTCGTCATGTAGCGATGGGATTTAGCGCTGTTTTTCTGATCGAGTACCGGCAGCACACGATCCAGCAGGTCCAGCAGAACCAGCCGCACATCCTTGCGGTCGATGTTGTTCTCACGGCACAGTGACTTCACCCAGATCGCGAGTTCACCGACCATTTCAACACCGGTGAAACCGGCACCGCCGACGACAAATGTCAGGAGGCGTTTTCTTTCTTCCGGATCTTTTTCCGTTCGGGCTTTCATGAAGCAATCGCGGATATGCTCCCGGATTTTGACGGCATCATCGAAGGACCACAGCGTAAAGGCATGTTCCTTCAATCCGTTGATTCCGTAAAAGGCCGGCGAGCTACCGATGGCGATGATGCAATAATCATAGTCATAGATTTCCCGCTGACCGACCGCCCGGTTATGATCGAAATCAAACGAGACGATCTCATCGGTTGTCCAGCGAACCTTTGTGTCGCGGAAGATCTCCCTCAGGGGAATACGGACTGATTCCTCATCCTGGCGGTTCGCGGCGACTTCATGTAATTCTGTCAGCAGCGTGTGATAAGGATTCTTGTCGACCAGACAGATATCCAGATCCTCTCGCCGGGCTTTACGATTCAGATACAGCGCGGCTTCAATTCCGGCGTATCCTGCTCCTACGATCAGGACGCGTTTACTCATAGTCATGTTCTCCTCTCTTATATATGATAATCGCAGCCGATCAGGCTCGCAGGACAGCATCTGCGATCACACCGATGACCAGAAGCAGGCCAGTCAATATATAGGCCTGAACGGTTATGGCATTTGCCTGAGTCAGTTGACGGATATCATTGTAGTGGCGTGCGGCCACCCGGATTGCCCGGACAGCGATCGGAGCGCTGAGCAGGCCCAGCAGCCAGAACCAGCTTCCGGTGATGATGGCCGATAGAATGAGTGTAAAATACGAGACCACGAAGAGGGCTGCATACAGTCCAACGGATTTCTGCTTGCCCAGGCGGACGACCCAGTTGCGCTTGTTGCCGTCGCGGTCGGCCTCGTAATCGGGAAACTCATTAATGACAAGCACAGCCGCGATCTGGGCTCCAGGCGTCAGGGAAAGCAGCAGCGGAGCCAGGTCGAGACGAAGCGCCATCAGCCAGTACATACCGGCGATCAGCAGCGGACCGAAAACAAACCCGACGGTGATTTCTCCCCAACCGCGATACGCCAGTTTGAAAGGCGGCAGGCTGTATAGAATAGCCAATCCGATACCGGCTATACCGAAATAGATCAAATGAACGCTGCGCTGCCAGACCATCAGCAGGCCGATCGCAGCAGCGGCTGAAAAGGTCAGACCGGCAATCCACAGCGTCTGGCCGGGTGTCAGCAGACCGTCGACAATGGTCTTCTTGCCGCCGGAGAACGGGGTGCGGTGCTCAGCGTCAACCGCAGGATCCACACCTGATCGGAAATCAACATATTCATTCAAGGCATTTTTTCCGATCTCGATCAGATACACAGCGAGTATCGCCAGAAAAAACCAGCGCCAGTCAAACGTTTCCGGACGCGCTAAAAAAGCCAGCGAAGCCGCAAGCAGCATCGGCATTGTTGACGCGATCCAGATCTTCGGATCCGCCAACTGCCAGAATCCTTTATGTACAGTACGCCTGTTCATAATCCTCCCATTACCGACCGGACAGATCAGATCTGTCGCAGTGCGCACCAATTGTAACATAATCGGAAGATAATTCTCAATCTAAATGGCTGTGAATATCGATTTACTTCTTGTTTTCGCTGGCTACCGCGGCGAATTCATCGGTTATCTCAGTATTCGGTGATTTCCCCAGCCAGCTAACGGTAACAATCGTTACCAGTGATAACAAAATGCCCGGAACAATCTCATAAATATCAAACAGACCGCCGCTGAGATTTTTCCAGATCACCACGGTCAATCCACCGGTCAGGATTCCGGCAAGCGCTCCGTTGCGGGTCATTTTCGGCCAATAAAGTGACAAGAGAACCACCGGACCGAACGCCGCCCCAAACCCCGCCCAGGCGTAGGAAACCAGTTTGAAGACGGAACTGTTCTGATCGGATGCCAGCAGTCCGGCGACCAGCGCGATCAAAATGACGGTCACGCGGCCGACCCAGAGAAGTTCACGGTCGGATGCGCCGCGGCGGAAAACCGCCTGATAGAAATCACCGGTGATCGCGGAGGAGGTCACGAGCAGCTGAGAGTCAGCGGTGCTCATGATCGCGGCAAGGATCGCTGAAAGAAGAACACCGGCGATGAGAGAAGGGAAGAGGTCAGTGACCAGGCGCATGAAGACCGTCTCGCTGTCAACCGCGGAGAGGATGATTCCCTTGGCTCCGAGATAGCTGCGGCCAGCGATGCCGACGACGACGGCAGCGGCCAGTGAGAGCAGAACCCAGACCATGGCGATATAGCGGGCCGGTCGGATTTCCTTCGCCGAGCGGATCCCCATGAAACGGACAAGAATATGAGGCTGGCCAAAATA
>RZZF01000321.1 GCA_009929975.1 Clostridia bacterium | reverse complement strand
CCCATGCGTTCTTCGGCCCCGGAGTCCTTCCGATCCTCATGCACCAACGGGAAGGCGGCCTTCATGATGCTACCTTCCGTATTGGGCAGCTTCCGACGGATTTCTTCCGTCACGAAAGGCATGACGGGATGGAGAAGGATCAAAATCCGTTCGAGAACATGTATGGCCACAGTCCGCGCGATGCTCTTTGCTTCTTCGTCGGTACCGTAAAAATCCGGTTTGACCATCTCTAGGTACCAGTCGCAGTACTCGTGCCAGATAAAATGGTAGAGAGACTGGGCGTAAACATTGAAATGATAGTTCTCCAGCGCGCTTTCCACTTCCGCAATGACCGCCTGCAAGCGGCTGAGAATCCAGCGGTCCAGCTCACCGAGTGTCGAAAAGTCCAGTGACTGGCCTGTGGGATCAAACTGGTCGATATTGGCATACATCACATAAAACGCATAGGTATTCCACAGCGTATTCATGAACTTGCGCTGGCCTTCACTGACCGCTTCTTCTGAAAAACGGGACGGCAGCCAGGGATTGCTTCCGGCATAGAAATACCAGCGCACCGCGTCAGCGCCCTGATGGTCCAGCACCTGCCACGGATCCACCACATTCCCCTTATGCTTGGACATCTTCTGCCCTTCTTTGTCCTGGACCAGGCCGAGGACAATGACATTGCGGTACGGCGACTGATCAAAGAGCACCGTTGACAGTGCCATCAGCGTATAGAACCAGCCTCTTGTCTGGTCCACAGCCTCAGAAATGAAATCCGCTGGAAAATGCTTTTCAAACAATTCCTTGTTCTCAAATGGATAGTGCCACTGGGCAAACGGCATTGAACCGGAGTCAAACCAGCAGTCTATGACTTCTTCGACACGGGTCATCCGGCCGCCGCATTCGCTGCATCGGATATGAACCTGATCAATATAGGGTTTATGCAGTTCAATATCCTCAGGACAGTCATCCGACAGTTCCTTCAATTCCGCGATGCTTCCCACCAGATGGCGGTGGCCGCATTCACAGGTCCAGATCGGCAGCGGAGTCCCCCAGTAGCGTTCGCGTGAGACGCTCCAGTCGATCACGTTTTCCAGGAATTTGCCGAACCGGCCGTCGCGGACATTCGCCGGGATCCAGTTGACGGTCTGGTTATTGGCCATCAGGCGGTCGCGGACAGCCGTCATCTCGACGAACCATGAGTCGCGCGCGTAGTAGATCAGCGGGGTGTCACAGCGCCAGCAGAAAGGATAGCTGTGTTCATAGGGAAGTTTGCTGATCAGGAGGTCTGTCTCCGCCAGTTTCCGGATCAGGCCGGCATCGGCTTCTTTGCAGAAGACACCGGCAAAATCCGTCACTTCGTCCGTCATGGTCCCGTCTTCAGCGACGAGCTGGACGAGCGGCAGATCATTGAGCCGGCCGAGGCGGGCGTCATCCTCACCGAAAGCCGGCGCGATGTGTACGATGCCGGTACCATCACTTAATGTGACATAGGTATCGGCAACCACATACCAGGCCTTTTTGCCGGAAGCCGCTACCATCTGGTCCGCGTAGGGAAACAGCGGCTGATAGGAGCGGCCGACCAGATCAGATCCGCGCATGCGGCTGAGGACGGTAAAGGACTCGCCGAATACCTGGGGGGCCAGGACACCGGCCATGTAGTAGCGCCGTGTCCGGATGCTGTCACCGTGCTTTTCCCGCGCTTCAATCAGGACATATTCCTCATCGGCATTGACACAGAGGGCGACATTGGACGGCAAAGTCCAGGGAGTGGTTGTCCAGGCCGCGAAATAGGTATTGGCTTCCCCGTCGACCGGGAAACGGACAAAGACCGAGGTGTCGCGGACATCCTGATATCCCTGCGCGACCTCATGGCTGGACAGCGAGGTACCGCAGCGTGGGCAATAGGGCACCACTTTATAGCCCTGATAGAGCAGCTTCTGGTCCCAGATCCGGCGCAGGGCCCACCATTCTGATTCAATGTAGTCATTTTCATATGTGACATACGGGTTTTCCATATCGGCCCAGAAGCCGACACGGTCGGACATCTGCTCCCATTCAGTCTTATAGGTCCAGACACTGGACTTGCACTGTTGGATGAACGGCTCGACACCAAAGGCCTCAATCGCCGGTTTTCCGTCGATGCCCAGCATTTTCTCCACTTACAGCTCGACCGGCAGACCATGGGT
>RZZF01000320.1 GCA_009929975.1 Clostridia bacterium | reverse complement strand
CGAACGCGTCAGGCAGATCTGACGGCAGCATGCTGCGTCGGCTGGTCGCCGCGCCAATGATCTGAGCGGCCGTCCCATGCAGCCAGGCAGCGGCCACAGCCGCCTGTTCCATACTGAGCGCCTGTGCCATCAGACCACCCGCCAGGCCACTCAGGATATCGCCGCTGCCGCCACGGGCCAATCCATCATGTCCGGTCGCGTTCAGCCAGACGCGTCCGTCCGGATGAGCGATGACTGTCGCCGCTCCCTTGAGCAGCACGAGACAGCCGCTGCGTTCGGCCAGTGTCCTGGCCGCTGTCAGGCGATCGGTCAGATCTAGATCAGGAGCCAGACGGCGGAATTCACCAGGATGCGGAGTCAGAAGAGCCGGCGGCAGCCCACGAGCCATCCGCGACTGCAATCGCTGCCAGACCGTCTGATCCGTGGACCGGGCCAGCGTGTTGAGGGCATCCGCGTCCAGCAGAAGCCGTGGTGCCGCTGTTGCCGCGGCGGTAAGAAAAGGCAGCGTGGTTGAACGCTCCCCCAGACCCGGACCGATAACCACCGCGTCAGACCAGCTGAGATCCTGCTGCCATCGGCGTAACCGTTCATCCTGCCGTTCCGGCCAGATGGCGATCAGAGCATCCGGACAGGCATTGGCCAGCACCGGCTGCAGTTCGGCCTCGCAGACCAGCCGGACCAGGCCGGCTCCGGAACGGGCCGCGGCCCGTGCTGCCAGTACAGCCGCGCCGGGCATGTCACGCGAACCCGCCCAGATCAGCACTTTGCCGAACAACCCTTTATGGCTGTCAGCCTGGCGTGGCGGACACCAGGGTTTAAGCAGATCGCGGTCTGTCTGCCAGACAGGCGGTTCACCGGTCTGTGCCAGAGCCAGCTCCACCATCTGATCAGACACACCGATCCGGTTGATCGTAATCTCTCCACAGGCCTGACGGCCGGCAGCGGTCGCCATGCCGATTTTTTTTCGGACAAATGTAATGGTCTGATCCGCCTGCATGCCTCCGTCCGCCCATTGTCCGCTGTCACAGTCAAGGCCGCTGGGCAGATCAATCGCGACCACTCTGGTTCCCTGCTGCCGGCTGCGCGCGCAGGCCGCACTGATCGAGAGGACTATTTCCGGCAGCGGCTGGTCTGCGCGCAGACCTGTCCCGAAGAGGCCGTCAATGATCAGACCGGACGTCAGGCGATCAATTTCATCGATCGAAACGGGACCGGTCGTATGGCCCAGATTCAACCAGGCCTGACGGTTGGCATCAGCCTCCGGCGGCAAACTCCGCTGTGGATCCAGTTCTCTGCAGACAACGGGAAAACCTTGCGCGGACAGCAGGCGGGCACAAGCGAACGCGTCACCGCCATTCTGCCCTCCTCCGGCCAGAACGAGTACCGGTGTGTCAGTACGCTGACCAGCCGGAACCAGCTGGCAGCAGCGCTCACATACGGCTGCCGCCGCCATCTCCATCAGCAGCAGCAGCGGAAGTCCGGTCGTTTCCTGCCAGACCCGGTCGATGCTCTGCTGTCCCTTGCGACTGATCAACTGCATGTCGGTCAACTCCTCACGCCGGCATCATCAAGCGGATGGGCCGGCTGTCTGTTCATTGAAATCTTATCACGATTTTTCCGGCAGTGCCATGAAGAGCATTGATCCGGGCAAGCAAAAAGCAGCCCGGACGGGCTGCTGATCTGATTGAGTCGACAGGACGGACAAATTGAGATTAGTCAGACTACAGATGACGGTCGAGAACCGCAGCCAGCTCTTCATAGGGACGGGCGCCGATCATGCGTTCAACGACCTGGCCCTGCTTCATGATATAGAGCGTGGGAATGCTCATCACCTTGAACTGCTCCGCGAGTTCAGTTTCCTCATCGACATTGATTTTGCCGACAACAACACGGCCGTTGTAATCTTCAGCCAGTTTATCAACCGTCGGCGCGACCATTCTGCAAGGTCCACACCAGACCGCCCAGAAATCAAGCAAAACGGGTTGATCGCTTTTCATGACCTGCTCGTCAAAATTTTCGGTCGTAATTGTCAGGGCCATATGAAATCCTCCTCCAGACCGCGTTTCGTTCACGCGGGATACTGGTCTTTATCTTAATGGCCGGCGGGTTTACGGTCAGTAACTTGAGTTACCGGCTCTGGATTGCAGCTGGGAAAGATCGAACGGAGTGACCTGATA
>RZZF01000039.1 GCA_009929975.1 Clostridia bacterium | reverse complement strand
GCGTCAAACTCTTGTTTTGAGATACGCGACGTCACGATCCCGTCCAGATTCTGGAACAGGCCGCGGTCGCACAGTTTCTTGAGAACGGTATAGGTCGTCGATTTTTTCCAACTCAGCTGCTGATGGCATCGCCTGACCAGTTCACCCGAGGACAATGGCTCATGCTGCCAGATAATATCAGCAAATCGCGATTCAACCAGTCCCAATTTCATGTCTTCCATGAGTTTTCCCCTCCGCGTTTCAGGTCTATTGTCAATAGACCTGTTGCTAGTCTACTGCTGATAGACCGCACAGTCAAGATCTCTTTTCGACAGGAGGGTAAAAAGTCCCTTAACAAGAAAGGGCCCTCAGTCAGGGTCCTTTCTTGTCCGGAAGCAGTTGGCCGCAAAGTCAAATGTCAAACTCTGAGCGCTGTCCGGTAAGCGGTATGAATCGCGTCAAATATCTTTGAGGCCTTGACCGCGTCTCCGACCAGATAGGCTTCCTGATCGGCGGCGATCAATTGATCGAACAGTATCCGTTCTTCTTTCAGACCAATGGCGATGACAACCGTGTCCGCCGTCAGCTTCTCTTCAACTCGTGCATGACGGACAATGGCTCCGTCATCCTCGACGGATACCAGACAGGTGTCGGTCATGATCTTCATTCTGGTTTTCGCGATACGTTCACTGTAGGCGAGAAAGTCCGTCGTCGCTACTCCATTCATAATCTGGGGCAGCATCTCAATCAGGGTCACATCATGGCCGTTTTCCGCAAGATCAAGCGCGGTTTCCGAGCCGACCAGCCCACCTCCGACCACAATAACCTGATGACCGATCGACTGGGGCTGATTGATCGCGCTCAGCGCGTCCAGCACGATCGGCTTGTCAACGCCCGGGATTCTGGGAATGATCGGACGGCTGCCGGTCGCGCAAATCACCGCATCATAATCCTTCAATTCCTCCAGATCAGCCTGGTGCCGGATCACCGGAATACCCAGTTTCCTAATCTGAGTCGCCTGATAGGCCATGAACGGCCGGATATCGGCTTTGAAAGATGGTGCGGACGCTTCATTGAGCAAACCGCCATCCCGGTCTTTCTCTTCAAACAGGGTCACATCATGCCCGCGCAGCCGGGCGACTCTGGCTGACTCAAGACCGGCGGCACCGGCACCGACAACCGCGATCTTCCGTTTTTGTTCAGCCGGTTTGATTTTCAATTCACCTTCGCGGCTGATCTGAGGATTAAGCGCACACGTGACAGCCTTGTATTGGAAAAAGGTCCGTTCCAGGCAACCTTCATTGCAGCGGATACAGGGCCTGATATCCTCCGGTCGATCCTCACTGGCCTTTTTCGGCCACTCAGGATCAGCCCAGAGCGGTCGGCCGAGCCCGACAAAATCACCCTGGCCGGATGTCAGAATTTCTTCTGCGTATTCCGGCAATGTGATGGATCCTGAAGCAATCACCGGCACCGACACATGTTTTTTCACTTCGGCTGCTGCCCAGGCGTTATGGCAAATATCGATCGCCATCGGTGAGACCTGATGAATCATCGTATGGTGATCCCCACCGGAAATATGGAATGCGTCAATGCCTTCTTTTTCCAGAGCCCTGGCCAGTTCAACCGTCTCTTCAATTCCGAATCCGTCCGGTTCATAATCTGTTCCGCTGAGCCTGATTGTCACGGCGAAATCCGGACCGACCTTTCTGCGGACATCGCGGGCGATCTCGAGATAGATGCGCATCCGGTTTTCCAGACTGCCTCCATAAAGATCATTCCGCTGATTGGTTGTCGGCGAGAAGAAATTGGTCAGGAGATAACCATGCGCGCCGTGTATTTCCACCAGTTCAAATCCTGCCAGTTTTGCCCGCAGCGCCGCGTCACCGAAGGCCCGGACAATCGTCTGGATTTCTTCAATCGTCAGGACATGCGGTACCGCCTGCGGACCGTACTGATCCCACAGTTTCGGCCACGGAATCGCGGAAGGGCCGCAAATCGGCTGTGTTCCGAGAAATTTCTGGCGTCCGCAGTGTTCAATTTGAATGGCGGGAACGGCTCCGTTCTCGCGAATGCATTCCGCCAGCCAGGCCAGCCCCGGGATATGCTCATTGCTGGATATGCCCAGATGACAATGAGCGCTTTTCGCGCCGATATCATCGACATAGGCATATTCAACGATAATCGCGCCGGCACCTCCGGCCGCTTGGTCGCTGTAATAGCGGATGGCCCGTTCCGATACTGTACCATCCATATTGTTCATACCGGATGATTGGGGCGCTTTGAGAATCCGGTTCTTCAGAGTGATCTGGCCGATGGTGGCCGGCGAAAAGAGTGTAGGAAACTGTTTCGACATAAATAAACCCTCCCTATCCGTCGTTATTTCCATTATCAGGAAGATCGTTGAGACGCTCGATATCACATGATACAATGAACGGGATGAGGTGATTGTTGTGATTATTCAATCATCAGAGCCCGTACGGTATATCATGCAGGATAATCTGAGCCCATGGCGAAATCTGCTGCTTGCGTCCACGCCGCCTCCCATCGAAATTGAAGCAGGCGGACTCATCAGCAAGAGCGGCATCCCTTCTTCTTATGTCTATTTTCTGCTCGACGGACTGGTACGGGTCTATACGACCAATGCGAATGGCTATGTCCGGCTGCTCGGCTATCACATGGCTAATTCACTCTTTGTGCTTGATGATCTGCGGGGCGGTGAAGTCTCACTGGTCACAACCGAGGCGATGACCAAAATTCATGTCCTGGCAATTACACAGCCCCAGCTGCATACTTTATGCCTCAATCATCCTCCGTTCGCGACCGATCTGATGCTGTATGTCGGTGATGTGCTGCGCCTGATGTGCTATGAGAGTGAAAAGCTGGCCGTCCTTGATGTCAAGACACGACTGGTGAATTTTATGTGCCTTTACCTTGAAAGCGTACCGGCGGATAAACCCCGCTGCATCCCGATGACACAGGAAAGCCTGGCCTCGGCGATCAGCGCTTCACGTGTCCAGACCGCCCGGGCCTGCGCGCAGCTGAAAGCCAGCGGGCTTATCTTGACCGGAAGAAAGATGATTCAGGTTATTGATGAGAGTGCGCTGCAGCAGTTCAGGCAATGATCCCCGCGGTGAGCCGGCGCATGTTCTCGACCAGCTGGTCAAGTGAAATCGGCTCACGATCCGCCGGCTGATGAGACACTTCGTAGAGCAGCGGCCCGGTGTATCCCGCTCGCTCAAGCTGCGCGAACAGGCCCTTCCAGTCATTGAGACCGTCGCCCGGCAGCCGATGCCGCTCGTCAATGAAATCGTAGTCCGAGATATGAAGCGATTCAATGCACAGTCCGCTGTCGACCAGCGTCGCGAGAAAACTGACATTATCTTCAATTAATGAATGATTGGTGTCGAAGACGATTCCGGCACCGGTCCCCTGCAGCAGATCCACCATTTCGGCCGATCGATTGCACAGGCAGGTTCGCGGCAGATTCTCAACCGCGAGCCTGAGCCCTGCCCGAGCACACTCAGACTGCAGCAAGCCGATGGCTTCACGACTGCGCCGCATCCGTTCCGGCCGATCCTCATTAGCGATCGGCTCACTGCTGGGATGGAGCACGGCCACCTGGATGCCGGCCTGGCCGGCCGCCTCAATCAGGCGCCGGTTGGTGTGCAAGGTGATCGACCGCAGTTCATCATCCGGATGTGAGATATCGAGGTGAGCGGAAAACGGCAAATGGATCGACCAGAGCTCAACCCCCTCGTCGCGGGCCATGTCTGCATAAATCCGCCAGTTTCGCGGAAAGTCGATCTGGTTCATGTATACGTCATATCCAAACGACAATTCGACAGTGGAAATCCCGGCTGTCTTGATAGTATGCAGTACCTCTCGATCGATCTTTCGATTGAATGATAGTGAGGTTCCTCGCCGCAGTCCCTGAACGTATGTCATACCAGTTTCCTCCAATCATTGACCTTGTTCATTCTGTTATTCTAATACAATCCATCCATCTTCTTCAGTCTTTCTGCTGTTGGGTCTGATTTTTGACCAGCAAACCGTCAAAAATGTACAGCAGCGGTGGCAAAACGACAAACGTACTGATCAGTGCCAAGGAAATATTCACCATCGTCATCAGACCGAAATCCTGCAGGATCGCAAAGCTCGAAAACAGGAGTACCGAAAAGCCACCGATGGTTGTGAGTCCTGACGCCAGGATGGCTTTACCGATTTTGGCTACTGACTGTTGGATCGCGTCAATTTTACTCTTACCATTCTGGCGATCTTCAAGGTAGCGCTCCATCATCATAATCGTCATTTCTGTTCCCATGCCCAGAACCAGCGCTCCCAGTGTCGCGGTGATCGGTGTCCAATCGACATCAAGGGCATACATGATGGCGCTGGATATGCCAATGATCATCATGACCGGAATAATCGGCAGCAGCGCTTTGATCGGGTGGCGATACAGGAGGAGCAGCGCGGCAAGAACCAGAACGATACCGATCAATGTCATCCTGACACGGCCTTCAGTCAAACCGCCGACCATTTCTACATCCAGCATGCTCTTGCCGGTCAGGGAAACCGTCATATCAGCGTCGCTGAACACATCGTTGACATCCATAATGAGGGCCTCAAGTGCCTGTGTAGTCAGCGGCCTGATCTGTAGAATGATAATCGCCTTTCGTTCATCCGAACTGATGAACATCCCGCGCTGTGAATCAGGCAGTTCACTGATGAACTCCAGTTGTTCGGCGATATCCAGCGCTTCCGAGTTGGCTCCGGAGCTCACCAGTTGGCTGATGCTTTTAACGTCGGATATCTGATCCGCGTTCTCTGCCAGCAGCTCATCGGCTTTATCACGCATATAACGATAGTTCTGCTCTGTCAGTACGTTTTCATCTTCAAAATAAACAACAATCTGATCAGTGCTCTCGATCACACCGCGGACATCCCGGATATCATCCAGTGCCGGCAGATCCTGCGGCATAAAGGTTTCGATATTCGTTTCAACGGATATCTTCGAGTCGACATAAACGCCAAATCCCGCAACCGTCAGAAACACAATCAAAATGAGATAGCGGAACTTGATCGTTACCCGGGCGCCTTTGGCCAGAGCCCGATGCATGAAGGACTGCGAATCGGTTTTCGGTTGGTGGCGAATGGTTTTTCCTTTGCTTTGCACAAACTGAGCCGCTCTGAGAGTCGGCAGCAGTAAAAACAAACTGCCCAGAAAACTGATGAACACGCCGATCGTCAGCATCTTGCCAAAATCCTGAATCATCGGTACCGGTGATGACAGCAGCGAGATGAACCCGAGCATGGTCGCGACCACCGCGACAAAGACGGCTTTCCCGATGTGCCGTGATGTCGTTTCGATATCGCCTTCTTCTTCAAACCGATTATGAAACTGGATGGAATAGTCAATGCCCAATCCGATCAGAATCGGAAAAACGGCCATTGAAACCATGGTGACCGGAACACTGACCCAACCCATGAATCCCAGTGTCGCGATAACCGACACAAAAATGACGCCGAGACTGAGCATTCTCCATTTGACCCTGAAGATCAGCGCCAGCACCAGGAACATGATCAGAACGGCCAGTGCCACCATCATCATCATGCTGGATTTCATTTCAGCTTTCAGTGAAAGATCCAGAACGGACTTGCCCGATACAATGACCTCGGCCTCTTCAAATTCGGCGTCGCCAAGGACATCAGAAATTGTTGATGTCAGTTCGTCTTTCCGCTGATCATCCAGATTGCCATCCATCTTGACGACCATCATCATTTGATGGGGACTGAGGACAACATCGTCGAACACGGTTTTCAGATGTCCGTCTTCATCATAAAGGATCTGGTCAAGCTCAGATTGTGTTGAAACAACCGTCGCCTCCAGCATCGCGCTCTTGTCAGCGATGGTGTCCAGCCCTGCCGACAGTTGCTTCAGCTGATCACCCATCGTCAGGAATCCGGCGGCCATTTCATTGAGCTGGTCAGGTGATAATGAGGTTGAAAAACTATCCTTGATGCCGGAAAGCGTATCGGCCAGATTGGCTGAAATGGTGTCCAGAGCGTCTGATGTATTGGACGCCGCCTCCTGCATGGGTTGTGTGTTCGTGCTCATGGACGCCAGTCCGGACGAGGTCTGTTTTAATTGCTCGCTGACAGCCAGAAGCGGTGCGGCCTGCTGCTCAGGCATTGAAGACGCCATCTGCCGAAGCTGATCCGATAAGCCGGCCAGTCCGGTCGAGGTTTGTTTCAGATTTGTCTCAAGACTGCCCAACCCGTTCGTCATCTGCTGCTGGCCGGTGCTCAACTGGTTGAATTTTTCAGTCAGTCCACTGAGCTGATCGAGCTGTTCAAGCATAGCACGGGGATCCACCAGATCGAGTGACTGTAGATTAAGGCCGATATCACTGAGTGAATCACCCATCGTCAACAGTCCGTCGCTCATACTGACAACATTTTCGATCAACAGGTCTTTCTGCTTGTCGCTGATCTGATGGACGATTGCTGCGGGACTCATGATGGAAAAGATATCGTCCTCATACCCCAGCTGCTGCTCAATCGTGTACAACTGCTTCATATTTTCAACCGTCAGCAGGTTTTTTTCATCTGACGATTCAATTAGCACCAGAACGGAATCCCCGCCAAACGTTGACTCCATTTTTTCCGTCGCTATATAAACAGGATCATCGCTTTGTACCAGGGTTTCATTCCCTGTCGCCATTTCGATCCTGGTCGCGCCGACGATCATGGCGACCATGATCAGTATGAAGAGAAACAGCAGTTTGAATGGATTCTTATGAATTGAAGACCCGATTTTTCCGAAAAGTGATTTCATGACTGACTCCATCTTCTTGTCAACCGATTAACAGATTGACGGTATTTTTAATAAAGATATCTTTTTCTTGTTTTGTTTTGGCCGGGAAATAGAGAAATGATAACAGCATGCCGACCAGGATACGCATGTGATAGGCATCATCCACGTGTACCTTCAGATCCAGCAGCTGGCGTTTAACATGCTCACTCATGATCGCGATATAGTTTTCCTGCAGATCGAGCCGCTCATGTTCAACAAGGAGTAATTTGATTTCTCCCTGATGAGCACTGATGAACGCTGTTTTCCTATCCAGCAGATCATACACCTGCGCTTCAATCGATTGATGTTCATCAAGCACAACCTGGTTGTTGATTGAATCATTCAGAAAGGGCTCAAATATTGACTCAAACAGTTCACGTTTGGACGAGAAATAGCGAAAAAGTGTCACTTCAGCGATATTCGCCGCTTTCGCGATTCCGGCGGTCGTGGCCGAGGCATAGCCTTTCTCGATAAAAACCGTCTTGGCGGTTTCCAGTATCTGTTTTCTTCGATTTTCTTTTGACCGTTTCACTTGATGAGAACGCATTGTTTCACCTCCATGTTAGTAAGTGCTTACACATACTAACGTAGTCGGCTGAGAAACACAATGGTGGAAACGATCTTTCAGCAGCTTGACGATTGAACAGACAAAAGGCGTGATGCCTTTTGTGCGATCACGCCCTTTGTGTAAAGGATTTTCCCGTTTGATATCGATCCGTGTGTCGGCCAGTCTGATCGGAAGCGTTCCATAGCCGCCGCAGCCGGTTGAGGATCCGGTGGAGCCATCGGTTCGGTTTGCGCTGGCCGCGCCGCAGTGGCTCGCAGTTCCAGCAGGTTTCGCCTTGATACCATTGCCAGGCTTCGTGCCCGGTCAGGAACGGTATTGTGTGATCAGATTGATTTTGTGTCATTTGAAGGGTGTGGGACTGCCAATTTAATTCATTCGGTTTTATATTCATGATGAGCTCTCCTTTATGATGGCCTTGCTGTTCGTCAAATCGTCCATGATCTCCAGTAAACTGTCTTTTTCTGCCTCCTGCTCCGAGATCATCCTGTGGATGCCTTCCATGGTCGTTTTGCCGAAACTGTCAAACGCCGTGTGTGGTTTGCTGCTGTGATAAAACCGGATACCGGAAAACCCATAATCCGGTTGTGCGTCAAATCGCCGGGCTGCTCTGACGGCCTGCATCAGATAATGGCGTGCCTGATCCATCGCCTGATCCTGGGCCGCGACGACGGCGCAGGCGGTCAGAAGCTGCGCGTCTGCCTTATCCAGATACGAATTGATACCAGGAAGGCTCAATCCGTTGAGAAGATCGCGGCTCCACAGCAGAATCTTCATGGCTGAGTCATAATCTTTCATCTCACTATACGCGTTGGCATAGCCAGTCACCAATCGGAAAATTCTCATCACATGATCAATCAGCGCGTCAGACAGATAACCCAATGCGTCTTCCGGCTGATGCAGGGCTGTGGCGATCGTAAACCCGATATGTCCGTTATTCAGTCCTTCAATGTTATTGTCCTTCATCCGCTCAATCGCTTCTTCGTACTTGCCAAGAAACACATAGACATCAGCGATATGATTCTTCAGTGTCCACTCATTGATGCTTTTATCCTTATTCTGCCCGATCAGCTCCAGCGCGCGCTCGAAAAGCTCAAGAGCACGCCGCGACGCTTTCTGACAGCTGTATTCCACACCTTTGAGCATGTACTGAATCGCGCTTTGATAGGCGATATCGAAATTATTCGGATATTTAGTTGAATATTTTATATACTGTCAGTCGAATTTTCAGCCATAATTGCCTGTGCCTCGTGATCAGACTGAATTTTTCTGTTCACGGATATCTGGGCGAACACCGCTCCGCCGATCATGATAAGCGCTCCGGCAATCTGCAGCGGGTGCAGCACCTCACGCAGCAGCAGCACCGAAAACAGAACCGCGGAAAGCAGCTCCAGATAACTGAAAATCGCGACGGTCTGGGCCGGCAGATGGCCGATTGAGGAAAAATACAGATAGCAGCCAACACCCGTATTGACCAGCCCGAGTGTCAGGATCGCCGGCCAGTTCACCGAATCAGCCGGGATTGTCAATCCATGCCTGAAAGCGATGAAGACGGTCACCGTCAGAAAGCTGACCAGCAGCTGAAATGAAGCGTTTTCCAGTCCCGTAATTCCATGCGCTTTTTTATTGAAGATGACCATGCCGGAATACATCAGCGCGGAGAGCAGACCAAAGAGAATGCCTCTGCCGGCCTGCTGGGTCTGCGGCATCTGGCCGTTGATCAGATAGACACCTGCCAGGACCACCAGAAAACTGATCACCCGGTTCCTGGTCAGTCTCTCACGAAACAGAATTGGTGACAGGATCATGACAATAACCGGGCCGCAATAATAAAGCAGTGAGGCGATACTGACTCCGATCAATTGATAGGCCTCATATAGCAGCATCCAGCTGATCCCCATCGAGACGCCGGACAAAATGAGATAGATGAATGATTTTCTGTGATGCCGGAACGCCATCGTTCTTCGACCGAGAAAAAAGACCCCGATCAGAAACAGGCTTCCGAACAAGGTTCGCAGCCAGACAATCTCATAACTGCTCAACGCGATCCGGCTGGCGACAATGCCGTTCAGTCCGAACAGGAGCATGGAGAGAATGTACTTCCAGAAAGACGGTTTCAAAACCGGTTTCCTTACTTCAGCTTCGGCTTTCGGCCCAGTTTCTCGAGCATCAGCTTGAGTGTAACGGTCCGGTTATAGGTGAATTTCTTATAACTCTCACGCAGTTCCTTATTCAAGGAAAACATGATCATGATCAGGATGATCGAAAACGGCAGTCCCATGATGATGACAGCGGACTGGATGGTTGTCAGCGCTTTTTCACCGCCGATCAAAAGGACCGACAGCGCGATGGCTCCTTCCATCGCGGCCCAGAAAATTTTCTGTACTTTCGGAGGATTATCCCGGCCGCTGCTGGTCAGGCTGCTGACAACCAGCGAGCCCGAGTCACTGCTGGTGACAAAGAAAATGACAATCGCGACAACCGCGACGATTGAAAGAATGAAACTCAGTACTGAACTGGATGTCACATACTTGAACATCTCGAAAATAGAGGGGGACATATTGCGGGAAATCGCCTGTTCAATCACACCGTCAAATAGTTCATTGAGGTGAATTCCCGTTGCGCCGAGAATCGTCATGGCCGATGTAATGATAATCGTCGGCAGGACAATCGTTCCGATCGCGACCTCGCGAACCGTCCTTCCTTTGGATATCCGGGCAATGAAGGTTCCGACAAACGGCGTCCAGGAAATCCACCAGGCCCAGTAAAAAACGGTCCATCCGGCCTGCCACAGTTTCTCGTCAGGTTCAACACCGGTGTAAAGCGCGCTGCTGAAGAACTCACGCAGATACAGTCCCATGCCGGAAAGATAAGTCGATAGAATATGAACAGTAGGTCCGATCAGCAGAACTCCGAGCAGCAGCAAGCCACTGACCACCATATTCGCTTCACTGAGAATTTTGATTCCACGGTTCAGGCCGCTGACCACCGAAAGGGTCGCGAAGGTTGTGATCGTAACGATTAGTATAACCTGGACAACCGGACTGAACGGAACAC
>RZZF01000319.1 GCA_009929975.1 Clostridia bacterium | reverse complement strand
GATCATCACCGTACCGCTGTTCCATTGCTTCGGCATGGTTCTGGCGATTCTGGCGGCGGTCACCCATGGGACGACCATGGTTCCGCTGGAATACTTCCAGCCGGCCCGGGTCCTCGAAGCGATCACCCGCGAGAAATGTACCGCCATGCACGGTGTGCCGACCATGTTTATCGCGTTGCTTGAGCACCCTGATTTCGCGTCGGCTGACTTTTCCCACATGCGGACCGGCATCATGGCCGGATCGCCCTGTCCGGTCAAAGTCATGCAGGATGTCGTTGATAAAATGAACATGAATGAGATCACCATCGTTTTCGGCCAGACGGAGAGCTCACCCGGCTGCACGCAGAGCCGTGTCGACGATCCGCTCGATGTCCGTGTCGGAACGGTGGGCCGCGCGCTGCCCGGCGTCGAGTGCCGCATCGCCGATCCGGCGACCGGGGAGACGCTGCCGGACGGTGTGACCGGCGAGTTCGTTGCCCGCGGCTACAATATCATGAAAGGTTATTACAAAATGCCGGAAGCGACCGCGGCCGCCATCGATGAAGACGGCTGGCTGCATACAGGCGATCTGGCTGTACGGGACGCGCAGGGCAATTACCGCATCACTGGCCGGATCAAGGACATGATCATCCGCGGCGGCGAGAACATTTATCCCAAGGAAATCGAGGATTTCCTTTATACCCATCCGGATATCAGGGATGTGCAGGTCGTTGGTGTACCGGATCCGACCTATGGTGAGGCCGTCATGGCGGCTGTCATTCTGCGTGAAGGGGCGGCTGCCGATAGCGAGGCGATCAGGGATTATGTCCGCGGTCATATGGCCAAACAGAAAACCCCGCAGTATGTTTGTTTCATGGATTCCTTTCCCATGACCGGCAGCGGCAAGATCCAGAAGTTCAAAATTCGCGAATGGGCGATCGAGAAACTCAACCTGAAGGAGGCCGCATCGATTGAGACCGCCTGAGATAACCGGAAAGCAGACGCCCCCCGCCGGCCGGGCCTTCGAACTTGACGCGCTGCGCGGCCTGGCCCTGCTGATGATGATTCTTCATCATCTGATCTTTGATCTGCGCTACCTGTTTAACCAGGATGTTTTCGCGTTTCAGGAACAAAAATGGTTCATCTATTTGCTTCGGCCGGTTTTCCTGGCGGTGTTCATCATCGTGTCCGGCATCAGCAGCACCTTTTCGCGCAGCAATACGCGGCGGGGCCTGCGTCTGGCCGCGGTCGCGGTCGGGCTGACCATCGCGTCGCTGATCCTGACTGCCCTGACACCGGTTGATTTCTATATTCTGTTCAATGTTCTGCATGTGCTGGCAGTCGGTATCCTGCTGTATGCCCTGTTGACCGCGGGCGAACGCCGCGACGGCCGGACGAGGCCCTGGATCGATGTGGTTCTGCTGCTGCTGTCAGCCGCCTTGTTCTGGCTCGCGACCCTGCTGCCGCTCTGGCCGGAGGACTGGATCAGCGTCTGGACATTGCCGTTCGGCCTGTTGCCTGAAGCGCTCAGAGGCAGCGCCGACTATCTGCCGCTGCTGCCCTGGCTGGCTGTTTTCCTGATCGGAGTGGTTATCGGCCGTGTCGCCTATGGCGGGCGCGGGACCGCTTTGCCGGGCGCGCCGGACTGGCTGCCTGGCCTGACACGCCCGCTGCAATGGCTCGGCCGGCATTCGCTGATTGTCTATATCCTGCACCAGCCGGTGCTGTTGGCGATCCTTTTTGCCCTCGCCGCTGTCGGACTGTTATAATAAGGCTCTGATCACGAAGAGAAGGGCAGACTGGATACATGATCTTGCAGGCAGTCATTTTTGATCTTGATGGTACGTTGCTGGATACCCTCGGAGACCTGGCGGACGCCGTGAACCAGGCCTTG
Source organism: Clostridia bacterium (assembly GCA_009929975.1). Classification (GTDB taxonomy): domain Bacteria; phylum Bacillota; class Clostridia; order Saccharofermentanales; family UBA5734; genus SLHU01. The sequence goes on along the minus strand of RZZF01000319.1, from coordinate 313 downwards.
GAGGCTGACGGTCTGCCGGTCTTGCCGGAGGCCCGCTATCGCTGGCTGGTCGGCAGCGGCATCCGCCGTCTGTGCCGCCTGGCCGCTGTTGAGGCCGCCGGTGGACGGATTGATGATGAGCGCTCGGTCGCCGCTTTCCCGGATGAGCGGGTTGATCGGCTGCTGCATCATTTCACCGAAGCATACCAGAAGCACTGGCAGCGGCGGACAAAACCCTATCCCGGGGTTGACCGGCTGCTCGAGGGGCTTCACGCACAGGGGATCCCCCTCGCTATTTTGTCGAATAAGCGTGACGATTTCGTGCAGGAGATCG
>RZZF01000318.1 GCA_009929975.1 Clostridia bacterium | reverse complement strand
GGAAATGATTGAGTACATGCGGATCATCAACCTGGTTGAACAGGAGCACCCGATTCTGGTCGATAAATATCTGATGGGTGTTGAGCTGGAAGTTGACGCGGTGTCGGATGGAGAGGATATCCTAATTCCGGGCATCATGGAGCATCTAGAGCGGGCCGGTGTCCATTCCGGCGACTCCATCTCGATTTTTCCGGCTTATATCCCGGACCGCATCCGCGACCAGATCATCGATTATACCCGGCGCCTGGCCAAAGCCATGAAAGTCATCGGGCTGATCAATATTCAGTTCATCCTCTATAATGAAGATCTGTATGTGATTGAAGTCAATCCGCGCTCATCGCGAACGGTTCCGTATATCAGCAAAGTGACCGGTATTCCGATCGTCCGGCTGGCAACCCGGATCATGATGGGTGAAAGCCTGCGCGACCAGGAATGGGGCACCGGCCTGTATGCCCGCTACCCGGCCGTCTACGCGATCAAGGCACCGGTTTTCTCATTTGAGAAACTGCATGAAGTCGATACGAGCCTCGGCCCGGAAATGAAAAGTACCGGTGAAGTGCTCGGCTTGTCAACCACATACAGCGAAGCGATGTATAAAGCGATCCTGGCCTCCGGTTTCCATTTCCCCGAGCGGGGCAGTGGTATTCTGCTCACGGTCAGGGATAGCGATAAGCCTGATCTGGCTCCGCTGGCACTGCGTCTTTTCGAGATGGGATATGAGCTGTACGGAACCGGCGGAACCAGCAACTATCTGAACAAACTGGGAATTCCCTGCAGCATCGCCCGCAAAGTCGAGGAGGGGAAACCGGATGTGCTCGACATGATCAATCAGGGGCATGTAAGGATGCTGGTGAACACCGAAAGCCCGAACGGCCATTTCAGCGGATTCAACGGATTCCGCCTGCGCCGCCGGGCAATCGAACAGGGGATCGCGACCATCACTTCTCTGGATACACTGGTCGCGGTGACTGAGTGCCTGGAGCAGGGTATGAGCCCTGACCGTCTGCAGCCCTATGAAATGTCTGTCTTCGCGGAGATTGTCCGGGAAACCCGCCATAACCGGCTCCCGCTCAACGAGATGCCCATGCATAACAGCATGCTCAAGAAATAGGAGTGACGATCATGAATCAGGAATCCGCCTCGCTGGCCATTGAACATGAGGCTGACATCGTCCGGATCCGCCCGCTCAATGTCAACGCGGTCCAGCTGACGCTGCTGGCGCCGCGGCTGGCCGAAACGGCGCAGCCCGGCCAGTTTGTCAATGTAAGAACACCGTATATGCTGCGCCGGCCGATCGGGATCATGGACGCGGACCCTGCCAGCGGACAGATTGATCTTGGCATCCGCATGGTCGGCAAGGGAACGGAGTGGCTGGCCGGCCGCAAGATCGGCGAAACACTCTCTCTGCTGGGTCCGCTGGGCCACGGTTTTGATCTCAGCGGCTGGAAACGAGTGATCACCGTTGGCGGAGGAACCGGTGTTTTCCCGCTTTATTTTGTCCAGCAGGCCTGCCGCCGGCAAAAGATCGACGCGATTGCCGTCTGCGGCTACCCTTCGAAACAAGACAGCATCCTGACGGAGGAATATGCCAGCTGCGGCTGCCAGGTCCTCTTCGCCTCGGATGCCGGTGACATGGATATCGCCGGTCATGCCGCCTGGGCCCTGGAGCACCTGCTTACGGATCTTGAACCTGAACCGGAGACTGTGATCATGTCCTGCGGACCGAAAGTGATGATGCAGTCGGTCGCTGAACTGGCCCGCCGTTATAACCTGGCCTGCCAGGTTTCTCTGGAGGAGCGGATGGCCTGTGGCATCGGTGTTTGCCTGGTCTGCACCTGCAAGACGCGCGACAGCCGCGGACAGGAGCAGATGAGCCGCTGCTGCAGCGAAGGCCCCGTATTCGCGGCGGAGGATGTCATATGGTAGACCTCAACGTTCATGTCGGTTCGGTTCAATTGAATAATCCGCTGATCGCGGCGTCCGGTACGGCCGGTTTTGGCCGTGAACTGGCGGCGATGTACGATCTTTCGGCCTGGGGCGGCATCAGCAGCAAAGGCGTGACACGGACTCCGCGGATCGGCAATCCCACCCCCCGCGTCGCGGAAACAGCCTCAGGTATGCTGAACAGTGTCGGCCTGCAGAATCCGGGCATTGAAGCCTTTATCAGGGATGAATACCCCTTCATGGCCGCCAGCGG
>RZZF01000317.1 GCA_009929975.1 Clostridia bacterium | reverse complement strand
CCTCAATCGTGTCACCAGCCTGTTTGCCCGTCGCAGTTTCAACATTGAAAGCCTTGCGGTCGGAACCACCGAAAATCCGGCCATCTCAAGAATGACCATCACCATGGCTGGTGATCAGGAGCGCGTCAGGCAGATGACCCGGCAACTGTACAAACTGCCGGATGTTCTGATGGTCCGCCATCTGAACCCGGTCGACCATTTTTCCCGCGAACTGGTATTCATCAAAGTCAGCGCCAACGCGGCAAACCGTACCCAGGTCCTGCAGATTGTTGATATCTTCCGTGGACATATCATTGATGTATCTCCGGAAACCATCACCATCGAATTGAGCGGCAAGGAAGACAAAATCGAAGCGCTTCAGGCCTTGCTGGAGCCTTATGGAATTCTCGAACTGGTCCGGACCGGCACCATCGCCATTGAGCGCGGGCAGCAGGTCATGAATGTCACAGGAAGCGACCATCCGTCAGCGAACGACCATCAGGAGGTATCAGATGAAACAGATTTACAGAACAGATGAATGCCGCACCCACGCGCTTGATGAAAAAACCATCGCGATCATCGGTTACGGCAGCCAGGGCCATGCTCATGCCAGAAATCTTCATGAGAGCGGATTCCAGGTCATCGTCGGCCTGTATGAAGGCAGCCCTTCATGGGCGCTGGCCGAGGCAGCCGGCCTCACCGTCATGACCGCGGCTGACGCAGCCAAAAAAGCCGATGTGATCATGATTCTGATCAACGATGAAAAACAGCCGACGCTTTATCAAAACGATATCAAGCCGAACCTGACCGCCGGAAAGGCGCTGGCTTTTGCCCATGGCTTCAATATCCACTACGGCCGGATTACACCTCCTGCTGATATTGATGTGTTCATGATCGCGCCGAAGGGCCCCGGCCACACTGTGCGCAGTGAATATACGACCGGGCGCGGCGTACCCAGCCTGTTCGCGATTTATCAGGACTACAGCGGGAAGGCACGGGACATCGCCTTTGACTACGGCTATGGTATCGGCTCTGCCCGGGCCGGTTTACTGGAGACTACCTTCCGCGAGGAAACCGAAACCGATCTGTTCGGTGAACAGGCCGTACTATGCGGCGGCGTCACCGAGCTGATGAAAGCCGGATTTGAAGTTCTGGTCGAGGCAGGTTATGATCCGGAGAATGCCTATTATGAGTGCCTGCATGAAATGAAGCTGATCATTGACATGGTCGCTGAGGGTGGGCTGTCCCGGATGCGTTATTCCATCAGTGATACGGCTGAGTACGGAGATTACTGCACCGGACGCCGGATCATCACCGATGAGACACGCAATGAGATGCGCAAAGTGCTGCATGAGATTCAGGATGGAACTTTCGCCCGCAACTGGATTCTGGAAAATGAGGCCGGACGCCCCAACTTCATGTCACGGCGCCGCCTTGAGTCTGAGCATCAGATTGAGACGGTCGGCAAGCAGCTTCGCTCCATGATGAGCTGGAACCAGAAAAAAGAAAGCTGACACTCACTTCTGCTTTATTGGTTCAGACCTGAGATAAGATATGAAGACGGCGCTGGTTAAGTCAGCGCCGTTTTTCGTTTAGCTGTGAGGCCCCTGTTGTTAGCTGCGCAGCTGGCCGATGCCATAGGTGATCGCGAACAGCGCGGCACTGCACAGGACAATCGCCGATCCGGCCGCCGTATCCAGATAGAAAGACAGGAGAAGTCCCGTCAGCCCTGATACCAGCGACAGAGCAACGGCGATGACATGATACTGGCGCATATTCCGGGCGATATTACGCGCGGCCGCGGCCGGCAGGATCAGCAGTGAGTTGATCAGAAGGGTTCCGATCCATTTGATCGAGACCGTAACGAGGATCGCGATCAGCATCATGAACAAATTCTCAACCAGCTTGAGCCGGACGCCCTTGCTCCGGGCCAGCGAGGTGTTTACGCTCATCATCAGAAGATCATTGAAAAAGAAAGCCCAGAAAACAAGTGTCGCCAACAGGACATACAGCAGCAGGCGTATGTCTGAGGGACGGATGGCCAGAATATCGCCGACCAGATAGCTGCTATAGCGGGAAAAGCCGCCGCTGCGTGACAGCAGAGCGATACCGAGGGCGACCGCTGAAGCGGAAAACACCCCGATGATCGTATCGGTCGATGATCGGGCCCTGTTCTTGACTGTTGCGATTCCCATACCGAACAGCAGACTGAACAGAAC
>RZZF01000316.1 GCA_009929975.1 Clostridia bacterium | reverse complement strand
AACCGAGAGCCTGACCATGGACAACCGCCCGGCAGATCCGCGGACAGCACGTAATAAGAATGTGCTGGTGATTGGCGGCTCCGGATCCGGCAAGACCAGGTTCTGGCTCAAGCCAAACCTGATGCAGTGCCATTCCAGCTATGTCGTCACTGATCCGAAAGGCAGTGTCGTCGTTGAGTGCGGGCAGCTGCTGCAGCGTGAAGGTTATCAGGTCCGCATCTTTAACACGATCAACTTCAAAAAATCGATGCACTACAATCCTTTTGCCTATATTCGCAGTGAGAAGGACATTCTTAAGCTGGTCAGTGCTCTGATCGCGAACACAAAAGGTGAAGGCAAATCGGGCGATGATTTCTGGACAAAAGCCGAGACGCTTCTCTATACAGCGCTAATCGGGTACATCTTCTATGAGGCGCCGCAGGAAGAGCAAAACTTCTCAACTCTGCTTGATATGATCAACGCGTCTGAGGTGCGCGAGGATGATGAGATCTTCCAAAACCCCGTAGATCTGATGTTCTCAGCGCTTGAAGATCGAGAGCCAGAGCACTTCGCCGTGCGGCAATACAAGAAATACAAGCTGGCTGCGGGTAAAACGGCAAAATCAATTCTCATCAGCTGCGGCGCCAGACTCGCGCCTTTTGACATCAAAGAGCTGCGCGAACTGACCGCCTACGATGAACTTGAGCTGGATCAGCTCGGCGATCGTAAAACCGCGCTCTTTATCATCATCAGCGACACCGACGATACTTTCAACTTCCTCGTCGCGCTGGCCTACACCCAGCTGTTCAACCTGCTTTGTGACAAAGCGGATGATCAGTACGGCGGCAGGTTGCCGGTTCATGTGCGTTGCCTGCTCGATGAAGCGGCCAACATCGGCCAAATCCCGAAGCTGGAAAAACTGGTCGCTACGATTAGAAGTCGCGAGATATCCGCCTGCCTGCTGCTGCAAGCACAGTCTCAGCTCAAAGCACTGTACAAGGACCACAGCGAGACCATCATCGGCAACATGGACAGCGTCCTCTTCCTCGGCGGCAAGGAGCGCACCACTCTGAAGGAGCTGTCAGAAACACTGGGAAAAGAAACCATCGATCTGCTGAACACTGGTGAAAGCCGAGGCCGTGAGCGGTCTCATAGCCTTAGTTATCAGAAACTGGGAAAAGACCTGATGAGTATCGATGAGCTGGCCGTCCTGGACGGTGGCAAATGCATCCTGCAGCTAAGGGGCGTCCGGCCGTTTTTCTCAGACAAGTACGATATCACCAAACATCCTAACTACAAGTATTTATCCGATGCTGATCTGTCCAACACATTCCGGATCGAGGAGTTCTTATCAACCAGACTCAAGCTAAAACCTAATGATTTATACGATGTCTACTACGTAAAACCAGAAGACGAAACAGCTGCTGCAAACTAGGCAGCATTTTTTATGGAGGTAACACATGGAATTTTTCAACAGCGCAGTCGATGTACTGCAAACACTCGTTATCGCGCTTGGCGCAGGCCTTGCCATCTGGGGAGTCATCAATCTGCTCGAAGGCTACGGCAACGACAATCCCAGTGCCAAGTCACAGGGTATGAAGCAGCTCATGGCTGGTGGAGGTATCGCTCTGATTGGCATCGCACTTGTGCCGCTGCTGTCAGGACTGTTCGGATAATTGGAGGTAGAACATCATGCAAAGTATGCTCGACAGTATAAACGAATGGCTTAAAGAGCTGCTGATTGAAGGGATTATTCTGAATCTGTCGGGTATGTTTGATCAGGTCAACCAGAAGGTCGGTGAGATTGCCGTTGATATCGGCACGACACCGGCCGGCTGGCACAGCGGTATTTTCTCAATTATCAGAAACCTGTCAGAAACGGTTATCCTGCCAATCGCTGGAGTCATTCTCGCTTTTGTCATGACCTATGAGCTGATCCAGATCGTGATCGATCGCAACAATCTGCACGAGATCGATACCTGGATCTTCTTCAAATGGATTTTCAAGACTTTTATCGCGGTCATGTTGGTCACGAATACTTTCAACATTGTCATGGGCATTTTTGATATGTCGCAGAGTGTTGTCAGCAGCGCATCCGGTATCATCGTATCCGACACAGCAGTCGATATGGCCAGTGTTGTCGTCGATCTGGAAGCCAGGCTGCAGGTGATGGAAGTTGGACCACTGCTCGGACTTTGGTTTCAGAGCCTCATTGTAGGC
>RZZF01000038.1 GCA_009929975.1 Clostridia bacterium | reverse complement strand
GCCGTACCGACATTGGTATTGGCCTCATGCGTCGACGCGCCGAGATGCGGTGTGACCACGCAGTTCGGATGATTCAGAAGCGGGTTCTGATAATGCTGTTCACCCGGTGCCTTGTCATAACTCGGCTCCTGGTCAAACACATCGATTCCGGCTGCTGCCACCTGGCCGCTGACCAGAGCGTCATACAAAGCGGTCTCATTGACCAGGCCGCCGCGTGCCGCGTTGATGATCCTGACACCTTTGCGGCACATCGCCAGCTGCGGCGCGTCGATCATATTATGAGTCTCTTTGGTTTTCGGTGTATGCAAGGTGATCAGATCGGACTGGATCAGCAGATCTTCCAATTGATCACAACGGCAGACACCGACTTTTTCGAACCGTTCAGTCGCGATATACGGATCATAGACAACGACTTTCATGCCGATCCCCTTGAGTTTTCGCGCGACAATCGAACCGATACGGCCCATTCCAATGATGCCGGCCGTTTTTCCCTCCAGTTCATGACCGATCATCGACCCGCGGCGGAAATCATCCTCACGGGCGCGCTGATTGGCCAGGCAGATATTGCGGAATGCCGCGAAGGCCAGACCCACGGCCAGCTCAGCCGCCGCCATGATATTGGCTTCGGGTGTATTGACGGCCAGAATGCCTTTTTCCGTACAGGCATCAACGTCAATGTTGTCAATTCCATTGCCGGCCCGGCCAACGACTTTCAGGCCGGCGGCGTGACTGAGCAGTGAACGGTCGACCTGGGTCACGCTCCGGACAATCAGTCCGTCATAAGGCGCGATGACCTGCTCAATCTCAGCCTGAGTGAGGCCAAGTTTGACATCAACCGTGAATCCCTGCTCTTTCAGGTATTCAACGCTTTCTGCCGCGATTTTTTCCGTTATCAGAATTCTCATATGGTAACCTCCATGCTCTTGATTCGAAACGGGGCTTATGGAACGGCGGGGATGGTCAGGATATCACCGGGGAAAATCATCTCCGGATCAATGATATCGTTGGCATCGAGTATCGCGTCGACCATCAACTCAACATCACGGTCCGGATAGAAACGGTTGGCGATCGCCCAGAGGGATTCTCCACTCTGTACGGTATAGGTGGTCGGCAATGTGACCGGGCTGTTCGCTGTCGTCGTGGTCGTTGTGGTCGTTGTCGTGGTCTCAGAGGTCGTCGGTTCCGCTGTCGTTGTTTCTGACGTCGGTACTGTGGTCTCCGGCGGTGTCGTATCCGATGTCGTATCTGACGACTCGTCAGTCGAACTGTCAGACGGTTCCTGGCTTGATTCAGACTCACTGGTGGACGGTCCGGTCTGTGAAGGGGCTGTCGTAACCCCGGCACCCTCAGTTGTGGCAAGGGTTGTGATCGTGGTGGTCTGAGGTTCGTCATCACCGCCGAACAGCATGTTGTAGATCGCGAACAGGCTGCCGATACAAACAGCCGCGATGATCAGATAAAACGCGATTCGCCGTCCGCGGCCCTCGGCCGCGTAGCCGTCATAGGCAGCCTCATCATATTCATCATAGGCATCATCCTCAAGCACAGGAACCGGATCACCGTGCGGAGATGCCGCCAGATCGCCCGGATCGGCCGCCGCTGCCACCGCTGCCGGTGCGGCTGCTGCGGCGGCCGATGCTTTTTTACTGGCCGGGGCAGCTGCATGTGTGGCGACGGTCCGGTGAAAACCCGTCATCATTTCCGAGGTTGAGCGGCCGGTGCCGAAACGGCCGGTGCGATCTGCCGACATGATGCTTTCGACAAATCCGATCATGAACTGCATCGGAACACCCGGTAGTCTGGACGCCGCTTCATCAACAATCAGACCGGCCGCGTCTGCCTGATCTTCTGCTTCATAGAGAAGGCGCAGAACATCGCGCTGGCCCAGAGCGTCCATGATTTCCTTATTGCAGATGATGACACAATCATCAAGCTGCAGCTGGGCGATATTGGAATAGCGGACCGTTCCGGCAATCCCCGCACAATAGACATCCATGCCGCTCACGGGCCGGCCCTGCATATCAACGGCCTCAAGGGGAAAATCGTCTGAGGTCAGCGGATACAGGACATCGCCGCGATAAAGATAAGCGCAGGCATTTCCCATCGTGACGGCAGCCAGTTCAGAATCCCGAACGACCAGGCCGGCAAAATAAGGCTGCAGGACGCCTTCATGCTGCAGTGTGATCCGTCCGGCAACATGGACGGCACATTCAGCCAGATCATTGATTTCATTATCGATATTACGACCGGGTTGGCGAACATCGGCCTGGACACGATCGAGTGCCTTGCGAACTCTGGCATTACCGGTTTCAGCCGACTGGCCGCCGGATAACGATGCGTAAACGGAATAGAAAAAACCGCGGTCCTCGCGATCAAGCGTGATATCCACTGAATCACGGTCCCGGCGTCCCGGCATTCTTCCATCCAGATAAAAACCCGGATTGGCGCCTGAGGCAGGATAGTAACGAGCCGCTACGGATGTCGCCAACCGTGTCAGCGCGGCGCGGGGTGATTTCGCCATATGTGCTGGCCTCCCTGTTAAATTGATCACTGTGCCACAGTCCTGATATTGACAGGCGGCAGCCCGGAGCTGCCAGTATGAAGAGGCACAGCGACATTGATACGCAATACATTATAGCATAAGCCTGTCAAAGCGAATGTGACAGATTATTATCATTTCCTGACAGATCTGATGGCCGTTTGCCGGCGATCCGGCCGGCCAGCCGCAGCAGATCAGCGCGCGTGACGGGACCGGGCTGACGCAGAGCATGAGACAACAGGCGTTCAAGGACCGTCTGCAGTTCAGGTCCCTGCCTGAAACCGGCCGCCAGAAGATCATTGCCGCGAATGGCGAGATCTGTCACGGCCAGCGGAATCCAGTCGATCAGCTGTAAAGCCTGCGCATTACGCGGTCCGGCATCAGGAATCAGCTCAAGCTGGTCACAGATTCCAGCCGCCTGCTCAATCAGGCCGCGGAGTGCCGACCGGCAACGGTTGGCACCACGGCGATGCAGTAATCTGAGCAGGCCGGCTGACTGCCGGCGCGTGGTCTCCGCTGTCGCCGCTTGATCCACCGATGTGATCACCAGAAGTCCGAGCCAGTGAAGAATCAACAGTGCGTCCTCACTGACTTTTCTTGCCAGGCGGCCTTCTGAAACCAGACGCTTGCGCCAATCAGACAGCGTCCGCCCATCCGACCATTCTCTGATGTCCACATCCCGGATCGTCCCATCCTGATCGGGCGCGGCGCAGGTAAGGATCAGCAGCAGCGCGACCAGTTCAGCTTCAGTCCGGTCGGGGCGGCTGAGCGCCGCGATCGGCTCCGTCAGGCTTCGCCGGGAACGGAGCGGTCCGAACAGGCCCTGGACAGCCGTTTCCAGAACACCGGTCCGCGCGAACGGGATCATGCGGACCGGATAACGTGATGTCATCGACTTGCGCAGTTCACTCCAGACACGTTCGCGACTCAATTGATTAATTCGCCAGGCCTGGCGGCCAGCCGCCGCGACCGTGTCGTCTGTCGCGGTCAGGTCAAGTGCCGCGCAGAACCGCAGTGCGCGCAGGAGGCGCAGGCCGTCTTCACTGAAGCGCAGATCGGGATCACCGACACAGCGCAGTACGCGTCGTCCGAGATCCTGCTGTCCCTGTGCCGGATCAAAAAGACCTCGTTGTGGATGCCAGGCCATGCTGTTTATCGTAAAATCCCGCCGCAGGAGATCTGTCTGGATATCCGAATGAAAAACCACCTGATCCGGCCGCCGGCCATCTGAATACTCCGACTCACTGCGAAATGTGGTGACCTCCACAGGATGATGATTGATCAGGACTGTGACCGTCCCATGACGGTAGCCAGTCATGATGTGATGGTCAAACAACCGGGTGACCTGATCCGGTCTGGCGTCCGTCGCGATGTCATAATCCTGCGGCACCGCGCCCTGAAGCAGATCACGAACACATCCGCCGACCAGCCAGGCCTGATGTCCATTTGTCTCAAGGATCGTAATCACCTCGAGGACATATGCGGGAATATGTGAAATCAACTGCTGTGGTGAAATCATGGCATGAATATCTCCCGTTGTTTGCCAGTTGCCTCTGTGTTTGCTATGATCGGTTTGTTAGTCAAGTGCTGAGCACTGATCTTCTTTTTCTCATCATATCACATGCAGCCGGGCATCGCGGTGCACCGGTTTTAGGGTAAACCATATGCGTAAGGATCGACTCACTATCAGCACCGGCGTGATCAGCATCATCACGCTGGCTGCCATGTTTCTCATGTTGATGCCATTTCAAATAATGGCTGCGGATCAGCCGGCCAGGGAGCTGGTCCAGGGTCCTGTTCAGCCTGTCCCGCCAGCTGGCCGGGTGGTCAAGATGGCTGCCGGCCTGACGCATAGCGGAATGATCCAATATGACGGATCTGTCTGGCTCTGGGGTGATAATCGCTTCGGCCAGGCCGGACAGGCGGATCAGGATTTCGTTGAGCAGCCGCAGCGGCTTCAGCTGTTTGACAAAGCCGTCGATCTCAGTCTTGGTTTCTATCACACGCTGATTCTGGGTGAGAGTGGCAATGTCTACGCGCTTGGAAGAAATACTTTGGGTCAACTCGGCCGGTCTGACATGACCGGAACCAGCCGGCCGGTCCGGGTAGCCCAGCTGCCGTTCATTACCTCCATCTCGGCCGGTTCCCTCCATTCGCTGGCGCTGGCTGAAGACGGCAGTGTATGGGCATGGGGCAGCAACAGCTTCAGCCAGGTCGGGAAAGTACGTGATGAAGTGATCCGCGATCAGGAGGGCCAGACGATCGGCCGCCGGCAAGCGCTTCCAGTCAAGATCGTCGAAAAAGACGCGGTCGCGATTGCCGCGGGCGGCCACCATTCGCTTTATCTCGACCGATCCGGCCAGGTGTACGCCTGGGGAGCGAACGAACGCGGACAGCTGGGTCTGACCGAAGTGGCAGAACAAGGTGTCCCTCAGCAGATCGACGGATTGAAGCCGGTCGTCTCTTTGTCGGCAGGTTATCAGCATAATCTGGCGGTCGTCAAAATTGAGGGCCGGCCGGACCAGCTCTATGCCTGGGGTGATCATTCCCTCGGTCAGACAGGCACAGGCCTTCCAGTCAGCGAAGACGCGATGATTTCCACGCCGCAGATCATCGACTGGCAATCCCGCTGTCCTGATCCGGAAATGACAATGTCCATCGACTTGATTGCCGCGGGCGCAGCCCATTCCGCCCTGCTGGCCAGAGCTCCTGATCAGAAAAACGGTCGGTCTGACCGCCAATATCTGCTGATGTGGGGCGACAACAGCAGCATCCAGCTCAGTTCACAGATCACCAGTGATGGATCGGCGGTTCCTGTTCTTCTCACCGTCCAGGCAGATGAGCACCAGGGATCCGCGTTCAGGGTGATGGACAGCCTCGCCCTGGGCGGCAGCCACACGCTCATTCTCAGCAGCCGTGGCCTGGCAGCCGTCACCGGGCTCAATGACCAGTATCAGACAGGAATGCCGGCGGCCGGCAAAATTGCCGGATTCCAGCCGCTTATCATTGAGGATATGATCAAGCCCGCATTCATCGATAACAGTATGATCACAGCCACATGGAAGTCATCGGCGAATCAGCTGACCATTAAATGGCCGGCGGCCTACGATAACCACGACCTGCAGGTTGATTATCAAGTCAGGATCAGTGACCGGCATCGTCTGCTGGAGATGATTGAAACCCGATCATCTCAGGTTGTTTTTGAGGGATTGGATCCGCAGACAGATCTGGAGATCACTGTCTCGGTTCGGGACCAGGCCCATCGGAGCCTGCCGGATCAGGAACTGAGCCGGTTGACAGCGTATTGGCTGCCGGTCGGAACCAGCCCGGATTCTGATGAAGCGGCGCAATGGCCGGACGGAATTCAGACGACCGACTATGCGGCCGATCAGCAGCTGCACCAATGGCGGCCGATCGCAGGGACAAATTTCGAGCCGCTGGAAGTCCCCTGGAGTCTAAACGAGTATTATGGCGAAATTGTTATCGCACCACCGCGCCAACCGATACTTCCGCTGCTGCTTGCTTCAGCGGGCATCATCGCTCTGCTCACACTGATCGGCCTGCTCAGACGAAAAAAACAGCGCAGAAACAGATCAGAGCGGGAGGCTGCCGGTAAGGAGAATACTGACACTGATCAGTGATTCCATCACCTGCAGGTCATCCTGAAGCCGGTCGACACCTACCTGCCATGATCCGGACTCAGGTATCGTTGATAAACGATTCCATTCCGTCAGGCCAGGATCACTTTCAACACTGCCGGACCATGACCGTAAATGCTTGAGCAGGCGTTTTTCGGATCCAGTGGCAATTGATGCCGGCAGTGCCCGCGCGAAAAAAGACAGATCTGCTGGAGCCGGCAATCGCCAGGGGCTGCGGATCGCCCGGCGGATCGCCTGTGTTCTGGCATATTGTTCACAGCCGCTGGCAGTCAGACGTCGGAGCAGCAACCCATAGACGAGAAATCCCGCCGCCGGAACCAGAAGCCAGAAACCGGCCGGACTCTCCATCAACACGACAATGACAAAGACCAGCAGTGAATACAGACCTGCCAGCGCTCTCGAAATCCAGCGGCCGGTCCGGGTTCTTCGCTCATCAATCAGGGCATCATCCGCAAGGACATCTTCTGTCAGCCAGATGAACTGCTGAAAATAGGCACGGAACTCGTCGCTCATTTCCGGACGGCGTGCATATGCGCGAAGCTCAGAAATTGAAAAGCGGTCGCTCACGGCGATATGGTCAAACAACCAGGCAATCAGATAAATCTCATAGGCGCGGGTCAGTCCGGATAACGCAGCCGATTCAGTGTCTCTGACGAATATGAATCCTTCACGCCGGAGGACGCCTCGGCGGACGAGATCAAGCAAGGTCGCCAGCAGGATCCTGGCATATCGTTTCCGCCGCAGCAATTGGGCCAGCAGCGCGGGCGGCAGATCCTCAGGGATGTCATGACTTATCTTCTTCCGGTATACAACCGCCGATTCATGGTCATAACGCCAATACAGCCAGACAAAAAACGCGGCGGCGGCCAGCAGCAGCAAAGCGATGAGCAGCTGGCTGGAGACCGTCTGCTCCGACTGAGCCTGACGCGCGTTTTCGGCACGGATGCCGGCCAGATGCTCAATCTGTGCCCAGTCAAGTGGCTGTTCGGCGTCAGGCGCGCCTGGAAATAGTGACAGGTCAAACAACGCGACCAATGTCATCTGTGCCTGGCGCGCTGGAAGCAGTTCTGCCTGATAGACGAACGCATCTGATCGATTCAGATCACGGGTAAAGGGCTGCCGGCTGATCGGTATTCCCCGGAAATGGACCCGGTCGACCGATTCAATACCTTCAAGGCGGACAGCCAGCGACACAGTTTCGCGGTCTACCGCACCAAAGCTGGTAAAGAAAGGATAATCGAGCAGTGCCGCGTCGGTCTGACGTGAAACAAGCGGATCGAGTGTATAGCTGATTAGGATCTGCCGTGAACTTGACGGCTCAGCCAGGGCTTTTATGATCAGCTCAGCATAGCGCTCCTGATCAGACAGTCGGTAGGTCAGCGGTTGTTGCTGTTCCCCCTCCGCTTCGTCAGGGAGAATTTCAATCAGAACGGTTTTTTCCTGATTTTGCGTGGTCTCGGAAATCGCGATCTGATCAATTGACAAGGCCATCGTATCAGCATGTGGGATTTTCAATGTGATCCGGTCAGAGGCTTCCTGATAGGCAAAACAGACGGTTTCAGTTATACCACAGGAGCCGTCAGGTCTTAAGATCAGTTCGATATCGTACTGACTCACAGATAAAGCCGAAGCAGCGGCGGCCGTGCTTCCAACCGCGCTAAACAGACAGCCAATTATCACAAGCAGAACCAGAATCTTTGATCCCGCCAGCCTGTAACTGCGCATAACAGTCTCCTTATTTTTCATCTGTGCAAGTATACCATAAAGAGAAACCGAATGAACAGTTGCCAGGCGCGTTACAGCACCTGAGCCGTCTGCTGTGGTCATTTCAAGGTTTATCCCGATTATCTCGAACGGCATCAGACCCGTCAGATTACCAGGTGGCAAAGCCCGTATTTCAGACATTGACAAGCCGGTTAATTGAACTTATAATGGTCACGCTTGGGGATATGGCTCAGTTGGGAGAGCGCTGCCTTCGCAAGGCAGAGGCCACGGGTTCGAATCCCGTTATCTCCACCAGAAGCCCGGAAACATTGATTTTCCGGGCTTTATTCATATGAGGAGCTATTATGCGACAACTCGCGACCCATGATTGTCTACTCGATTTCCACACCCATGTCTTCCCGAAAAAGATGGCAGCCGCCGCTGTGGCCTCCATCGGACAATTCTATGACTTGCCGATGGCTGGCGACGGGACATTTCATCAGTTGCTCGACTGGCATCGCAGCGCTGGAATTACACACCGTGTCATCTTTTCGACCGCGACACGAAGCGAACAGGCAAAGTCAATTCACCACTTCATGCGTGAGTGCCTGGAGCAGGATGACACAACCTACGCTTTTGGTACGGTGCACCCCTCGATGGATGATCAAACACTCACGTCAGCCTTACAGGAGATTGTCGAATCAGGATTTCATGGCATCAAGCTGCATCCGGATTTTCAGAAATTTTACGCGGACGATCCCTTTGCGATCAAGGTTGCCCGGCTGGCCGCCGGACGCTTGCCGATCCTGTTGCACGCAGGTGACCGGAAACTGGATTTCTCATCCCCCAGGCGGCTGCGTCAGCTGGCACAGGCCAGCCCTGACACGGTCCTGATCGCCGCCCATTTCGGCGGCTGGTCCGACTGGCCGGAAGCCATTCGTTATCTTTCTGATCTGCCATCGGTCCATGTTGACACCAGCAGTTCGCTGCCGTTTCTGACTCAAGAACAGGTGATGGATCTTGTCACCGCTTTTGGCACAGACCGTATTATCTTCGGCAGCGACTACCCGATGTGGCGTCCTGATCAGGAACTGCGGCTTTTGCGCGGTCTGCCGCTGACAGATCAGCAGATCCGTCAGATGACCTGGGACAACGGTATGCGGCTGCTGGCTTCACGGACGATGTCAGCCGAACGGTAATCAGCAGAAAATCAGGCGGAATCACTCGACGCGTCGTCATCGACGGATCGTTTTTCCAGTTCGATCCGTTCCAAGGCGACAAAATCAACTTTTCCAACTTTTGTCCGCGGCAGATCATCGCAGAACTCAATTTCCCTAGGGATCGCGTATTTCAGCATGGTCTGCTCGCAATGGCGCAGAATCGCCTGGCGCAGACTATTCTGGTCAGCGGCAGGATCATCCGGCACAACAAAGGCTTTGATCGCCTGCATCTGGTAAGGATGCGGCACACCGATCGCGCAGGCCATGCGGACACCGGCAACTTTACTGATCTCATCTTCGATCTGAGATGGGAAGACCTGTATCCCTGAAACTTTGACAATCCGCTTAATCCGCTGTTTAAAATAGAAATAGCCATCCGGGCCCATCGTTCCATAATCACCGGTATGGACCCATTTACGTCCGTCCGGATGCAGCCGGATTGTTTCATCCGTGGCTTCCGGATCATCAAGATAGCCGAGCATGACAGTCGGCGCATGAATGCAGAACTCGCCGTCTTCATTTGGATCAGCGGTTTCAAAAGATCCCGGACGGATTACTTTCATCAGAACATCGGCCAGAGGCAGTCCGATTGAATTTTCTCTGGCTCCGGTCATCGGATTGACCGCACAGACGGTCACTGTTTCAGTCAGGCCATAGCCTTCACGCAGCGTACACTGACTTCCCCGTTCGCGCAGAAAGCTGTCGAACCGCCGTTTCAACTCCGAAGGCAATGTATCACCACCGCAAAAAACCGCGGTCAGACAGGAAAGGTCCGCTTTCTTCAGTTTCTCGTTTTTCAGCATACCCTCAAAGAGCGTCGGGACCGCGGCGATATAGCTTGGCCGCTCCTTGATGATGACATCAGCAAGAATATCCGGTGAGAACTGGGGAACAAGGATGGCCATCAGACCGATCGCCATCATCGTATGCATGCCCATGCATAATCCAAACCCGTGAAAAAGCGGCAATATGGTCACCATTGACAGGCCGAGCGGATTGAAGTTGTCCAAATCCCTGATACCGACAATCTGCGGGCCCTGAGCCGCCAGTACATTGAAGTTGTAGGACGAAAGCATGATGGTTTTCGGGGAACCGGTTGTTCCGCCGCTGTGCAGGTAGACGGCGCAGTCATGCGCGCCGCGCCGGCGCTGATATGGGCGCGGCTCAAGCCCGTTCATCATAATTTTCCAGCGTTTATACAGTGTTCTTTGCGGAACCGCTTTAATTTTGCGGCCGCTTTTGAGATAAAAACCAACTTTCAATAGCGGACTGAGATAATCCATCACCGAACAGACATAAACCTGACGGATCCGTGAATGTGACAGGATATCGTGGTGTTTGAACAAAAACGCGTCGAGTATCGTCAGATAATCGCTGCCGGTGGTGCGTATATAATGAGAAAGTTCATCTGGCGGGGTTAACGGGTGAACCATGTTGCAGATCCCGCCAAGACGGTTGACCGCGTAAAACACAATCACCGCC
>RZZF01000315.1 GCA_009929975.1 Clostridia bacterium | reverse complement strand
GTGTACGCATGGCGACGCGATTCGCTGCATGGTGCCGGCTGCCGTTGTTTCGACCGGGGATAAGATGGTCCGCATGGTGTCGCTGTGCGATGAAGAGGATGCCGCGCAGCGCCTGGCAGACGGGGAACTTGACCGGGTCGGCCAGATCAGGGTCATCGAACTGCTGCTCGATTGTGAGCAGGCCCCGCTGCAGGAGGTTCTGCGAGCCTGCCAGGTCAGCCGTTCCGTGATCAAAACACTGGAAAAAAAAGAACTGGTCACCGTCAGCGACCAGGCGGTCCGCCGCCAGCTGGACGCGGATGACGCCGAGCCGGAAGCCAGGCCGTTTCAGCCGACCGCGGATCAAGTGCGCGTGATTGACCGGGTCAGCCGCTCCATGCGCGAATGTTCGGCTGATCTGACCAGCTGTCAGGAATTTGTCCTGTTCGGTGTCACCGGCAGCGGCAAGACGGAAGTCTATCTCAATCTGGCCGAACAGACCTTGCAGCTGGGACGCAGCGTGATCATCCTTGTGCCGGAGATCTCACTGACCCCGCAGATGATCAGCCGCATCCGCGCCCGTTTCGGCGCTGCCGTAGCGGTACTGCACAGCCGCCTGACCCCGGCAGAGCGCTATGAGCAGTGGCAGCGGATCATCCGTCAGGAAATCCACCTGGTTGTCGGCGCGCGTTCTGCCGTATTCGCGCCGCTGCGTGATATCGGCCTGATCATACTCGATGAAGAGCAGGAAAGCACCTATAAATCAGAGACGCATCCACGCTAC
Source organism: Clostridia bacterium (assembly GCA_009929975.1). GTDB lineage: Bacteria > Bacillota > Clostridia > Saccharofermentanales > UBA5734 > SLHU01. The sequence goes on along the minus strand of RZZF01000315.1, from coordinate 1,449 downwards.
CATGCCCGCGACATCGCCAGGATGCGTGTGCAGGAACATGGCGGTCTGCTGGTGCTCGGATCCGCGACGCCATCCGTTGAGTCGATGGTCCGCTGTGAAAGCGGTCAGGCGACACTGCTTGAACTGCCGCTGAGAATCGGGACGGCCGGCATGGCCCGGGCTGAAATTATCGACATGCGCCAGGAACTGCGGGACGGACATCGCAGTGTCTTCAGCCGCGCGCTGGAAAGTGCGCTGCGTCAGGCCTTTTCTGCCGGTGAACAGGCGATCCTGTTCATCAACCGCCGCGGATATGCCAGCTTCATTCTCTGCCGCGAATGCGGCCATGTCGTGAAATGTTCATCCTGCAGTGTCTCGATGACCCTGCATCAGAACCAGCATGCTCCGGCCGGATCAGCGGCCCGTGAGCAGCTGGTCTGTCATTATTGCGGCCGGGTCAGCCGCCCGCCGTCCAGCTGTCCGGTCTGCCACAGCCGCCTGATCGGCCGGTTCGGTGTCGGAACGCAGCAGATCGAGGAACTTTTTCATCAGGCATTTCCCGAGGCGCGTGCCCTGCGCATGGACCAGGACACAACCAGTGGACGGCATGCGCATGCCCGCATCCTCCAGGCTTTCGCCGACCATCAGGCAGATGTTCTGATCGGTACCCAGATGATCGCCAAAGGACATGATTTTCCCAATGTCAGTGTGGTCGGTATTCTCTCAGCCGACCAGCTGCTCGGCCTGTCAGATTTCCGGGCCGGTGAGCGGGCCTTCCAGTTGATGACCCAGGCGGCCGGCCGGGCCGGGCGCGGCGATATCCAGGGGCGGGTCATGATTCAAAGTTACAATATGGACGATTACGCGATCCGGCACGCGGCCGAGCAGGATTTTGCCGGTTTCTACGCGCAGGAGAAACGGTTCCGCAAAGCGATGGGCTATCCGCCGTATGGCAGCGTCGCCTGCCTGACCCTGTCCGCGCCGCTGGAGGAAGATGCCAGCACCGCCTGCCGCCGGCTGGCCTCTGCGCTGCGGGCCAGACTGGAGGAAAACGGGGATTTTGCCGGGATTGACTTGATGGCGCCCGCACGTGCCCCGATGTACCGGATCAAGGATCGCTACCGCTGGCGCCTGATCCTCAAGGGGCCGGCCCAGGATCTGATCAACCAGATGATCATGCCGGTGTTGGATCACTTTCCTTTCGGCCGGGTCGCGGTCGCGCTGGACTACGATCCCTATCAGCTGCTGTAGCCGTACGGTTCGTACAATTCACAAATTCGACACGATGAATCTGATATAATAACAAAGAGGGTTGAAAGCCTTATTTTTGCCTGCATATTCGGGAAAGGAAGTCACTATGGCACTCAGAAAGATAATCATCGATGGCGACCCGGCTCTGCGTAAAGTCAGCCGGCCGGTTGAAGCGGTCAACGACCGGATCAAGACATTGATTGATGATATGATCGAGAC
>RZZF01000314.1 GCA_009929975.1 Clostridia bacterium | reverse complement strand
GGCTCTGACATTCATTCTGTTGCCATTTGCGCTCAGCTGGCTGCTGAGCGGATGGCAGGGGAAAATGATCCTTTCAGACAGTCAGATCACCAGAGATCTCGATAAATGCCGTCCTTCATCCATTTCGACTCCGCAGGGCGGAAGAATTTTAATTATTACGATTCTCGCCAGCATCAATCTGTTGTATTTGTTTTTCGCATTGATCCAGATCCGCTATCTGACAGGTGCCTGGCAGGCACAGCTGCCGAATGGTATGACCTATTCACAATATGCCCGAAGTGGCTTTTTTGAATTGATGGGTGTCAGTGCGATCAATGTCTTGATACTGCTCTTTGTGACGCGCCGATACGGACGGTCCGGCACCAGTGGTGCCGCACTGCGTGTGATGATCCACATCCTGCTCGCAGGCAGTCTGGTCCAGTGGGCCTCTGCGATATTCCGCATGCGTATGTACATTGATACGTATGCTCTGACGCATCTTCGCTTCTACTCCAGTGCTTTCATGCTCTTGATTCTGGTTTGGATGCTTTTGCTGCTGGCCGCTGAGTGGCTGCCGCGGCTGGTGGTCGGACGATGGCTGATCACGAGTGCATTGATCGCATTTATTTTGTTGAACTACAGTTGTCCAGATGCGTTGATCGCCCGGTTTAACGTTCAGACAGCGCTGGCAGCGGATCCGAATGCCAGCCAGACCCTTGATATTGACTATCTGACCGATCTGTCAGATGATGCGATGCCCGCATTGCTGCCTTTGTTACAGGTTGATAACGAGACGCTTCGAACACGAGTTGAATCGATCTTCCATGAACGGCTGGAGATCATAGAGGATGCACAGTCAAACGGCCCCTGGCAGAACTGGACCGTCAATCGCAGCCGGGCATACCATGCCATCAACAAAGCTCTGGACTGATTCTCTGTGCCAGTTATTCAGATGCATTCAGCCACTGCACACAGAGGTGTCAGACACCGAGTCGTAAATACTGGCTGCACACAGAGGTGTCAGACACCGAGTCGTGAATACTGGCTGCACACATAGGTGTCAGACACCAGCAATCCAAGGCTGTCAATCAGTAATGGAACTGTTTTGATCAGACGTTATTGGTTGGGGTGACAGTTCCGGCTGATGCTGATTGGCTTTTGCGAAATGTATAGAGAAGATAGAGAAGTTCGCTCAGTTCACAGGCGATCATGCCGACAGCACCATTGATCGCCGGGTTGGCGGGTCCGACCACGGTCATCAGTGAGACAACGCTGATCAAGGTGATGACGTTGATCGCTTTTCCTTTCCAAATGAAGCGGGTCTCGCGCCGCTGCATGAGAATGCCCCAGAAATATTCACGGGTGATCATCATAAAGGGCAGGACACACATCAGCTTGAGAACATCTTCTGACTGCCGGCTGATCTGATCACTGGTTCCGATCAGATGACGCAGGATGAGGTATCCGAGGTCTGTAAAGGCGATCAGAATGAGAAGTCCCGCCATCGTCAGAGCAATAATCTGCGCGAAACGCCGGACACGCTGCCGGTACATGTCCCGCTGAGGATCATCCTGACGGATGAAGTTGAGTGAGACCTGATGGAATGTATTCTACGGGCTGAGTACGACACTGCCAAGCCCCCAGGCAACCGCATAGACCGCGAGCGCCATATCTGGATTACTGCTGCGGGCGAGACCGGTATTGACGATCGGTCCAAGGCTGGTCTGGATCATAGCAGTGACCGTCAAAGACATGAAGAAACTGAAAAGATTCAGTGTGGTCAATGCCGCCGGGACGGGTCGTCCGGCTGTCGCATTTTCGCGGTCGATTTGGTTCAAACCGTTGAGAATACTACGGCTGGTTACTCGTGTGCCGACAATCATAATCAAAGCCTCAATAGCGACGGCTCCGATATACATGATTCCGGTCAGATAAGCGCTTGGTATAAAGGAAAGACGTTCAATCAGCACAATGATCAGGAGCACGTAGCTGATTCTGGCGATTGATGCGACCGTTATCAGTGGAGTGGTGCGGAATTTGATCGAAAAGCCAGCGAAAAAATCGCGTACTGAAGCGAAAACCGGGAACAGCGAGATGATGCGAAGGAGAAGGACCGCTTGTTCAAGCGTTTCACCGCTCAGCCCCATGATCCGCTGAAAAATCCAGCGCGACAGATCGGTGAAGGCGATCAGGCCGAGGATCAACAGGACGGTTGCCGTCACGCCACCGAGAAAGAGAGAGACGCTCTTGAAATG
>RZZF01000313.1 GCA_009929975.1 Clostridia bacterium | reverse complement strand
TGCCGGCACCGGCCAGTTAAAACTCATGTGCGCCGGTCTGGATCAGCAGGCCCCGGCCGCGGTCTTCTTTCAGCCGACTGTTTTCCCTGCTCCGCAGATTGATCCGTGAACCATAGGCGAAATGCCGTGGATTATCACGGAAAAAGTGAGCCTGAACATGATATCCGTCAAGCCGGAGATACTGGCTGAGCGCGAACTCTTCCTGCGCGAACGCATGGATCCGTCCGGTATCGCGATACTTGATCAGCAGGGGTTCCAGGTGGCGGATAGTTTTCAGCGTCAGCATCATGGAGCGGGAATCGTCATGGAGCGAGTTGTCGTTGTTGAGCATGCTCTCAGCGCCGAAGCAGCAGATGCCGGTCGCGCCATATTGACCGACCGCCAGAATCGCGTTCATCGCGTTGGCGTCGCCGGCCGGAGGTGATTCGGGAATAAACAGCGCGTTGTCGGGGCGGGCATAACGCCGGGCGATGCGCAGGTACTCACTGCGGGCCGTGTTGTAGATGTCAGGGCAGATCAGATCCAGTTCGGGGGCGCCTGCCTTCCAGATATCGAGCACCCGGCCGACCGCTCCGCCGCCATTATAATTCAGGCCGGCTTCTTCCAGGTTCTGTTCACCGATCATCACATTGGTGATCATCGGCAGATCAACGACTGATTTCGCGGCTTCAGCGAGACGTCCGATATAGCGGGCATGATGCCAGGCGCAGAACGCTTCATGCGCATGGCGGCCGAACCGGCCGCGCCACGTATCGCGGTCACCCTGCCAGCCGCAGTCCTCCAGACGGACATCATCCAGTTCAGCGGGAACCGGCCGGGCGTAGTCCTCACAGGCGATCGCGGAATAATCGCGATCGGTATGGGAAAGGCCCATCTCATTTTCCAGCTGCAGCGCGATGACGGTGCCCTGCTTTGAGTCGTAGTCACGCAGAAAGCGCATGACCTCGGTCAATGCCAGCCGGTCACGGGTGAATGTCGCCTCGCAATGGGGCGAGAGCGACGGCACCGGCGCTCCGTTTGGGCCGATCGCCAGCTGATACGTCTGTGGATTGAGCTTGATATAGTCAGGACAGTAATTCGGATGGCCATTCTTACTCGTCGCGAACCAGAGCGGGATGAGGAAGAGGTTCGCTTCGCGGCACTGGTCAATCAGGTCTTTGAGCAGAGAAACGTCATAGACGCCCTCCTCCGGTTCGATCTGGTTCCAATAGATGGGAGCTTCCAGCAGGTTGCCGCCGCAATGGCGGATGGCCTGGATGGACCGCCCGATCATCTCCGATCCGGTGGATGAGTTATGGGACTGCAGTCCGACCAGCAGATGGGCATTCCCCTGCCGGTCACGAAAAAAATCATTCATAATGGTATCCGGCCAGCCCGCGGCGGGCCGTTCCTTTCCTGTGATGTCCTGTTCATTCTAGCGCATTTGTGATCCGTCATCAAAGGGAAACGCGTTCCGTCATCAGAGCACAGGCGAATGGACAGGGTCAATCACAAAAAGGAGCAGAGGATCATCAGCCGGCTGATGCGGACTGTGACGAATCAGACAGCGTCAGCGGGAAGGGGTGCTTCTCTACCGTGGGAATCCGCCGGCGGCAGAACCGTTCGATCGCCTGCAGCAGCTTGCGCTCCTCAACGTCACAGAACGACAGGGCAACCCCGCCGTGGCCGGCCCGGCCGGTGCGGCCGATGCGGTGGACATACGATTCCGGAATTTCCGGCAGATCGAAATTGATCACATGAGACAGCTCATCAATATCGATACCGCGTGCCGCGATATCCGTCGCGACCAGAACACGGGTCCGCCGATTACGGAAATTGCTCAGAGCCGCCTGTCGGGCATTCTGCGATTTGTTGCCGTGAATGGCCTGTGCCTGGATATCGGCACGCACCAGATCACGGACAACCCGGTCCGCGCCATGTTTGGTCCGGGTGAAGACCAGAGCGGATGTGATGTCGCTGCTTTGCAGCAAATGCTGCAAAAGATGCCGTTTATTACGCTTGTTGACAAAGTAGACCGACTGCTCAATCGCTTCAACGGTCGGTTGTTCCGGGGTGACTTCCACCCGGACCGGCTGCTGGAGGAGAGATCGTGACAAATCAGCGATCTCCTTGGGCATGGTGGCGGAAAAGAACAGGGTTTGCTTCTTTGCCGGTGTTTTGGCGATGATCTGGCGGACATCATGGATAAAGCCCATATCGAGCATACGGTCTGCTTAGTCCAGCGTCAGAATCCGGATC
>RZZF01000037.1 GCA_009929975.1 Clostridia bacterium | reverse complement strand
GACACCGGCCGGTGCTGAAGGCCTGATTTTCCTGCCCTATCTGACCGGCGAACGCTGTCCGGTCTTTGACGCGCATGCGCGCGGCGGCTTCATCGGTCTGACCGCACTGCACCAGAAAGGCCATTTCGCCCGTGCCGTCATGGAAGGGGTCGCGTATTCCCTGCGCCAGGTCTATGAATTGATCGTCGGCAGCAACCGTGACTGGATGGAATCAGGTGAGGTGGTGCTGGCCGGCGGCGGGGCCGTCAGTCCGGTCTGGCGCCAGATCATCGCGGATGTTTTCCAGCTGCCGGTCCGGACCGTCTATGGCAGTGCCGAGGGCGGGTCCTTCGGCGCGGCACTGGTCGCCGGTGTTACCGCCGGAATCTGGTCGGATCTGCATGAGGCTGTCGCGCTGATCCGTCCTGAGAGTGAAACGCAACCGGATCCGCGGACAAAGGATGTTTACGACCGCATGTATCAACGCTATACTCGACTATATGAAGCATTGAAATGGAGCTTTGATGAAAAGGACTGAATCAGCAAAGCACAATTGAAAGAACCGGGTATCACCCGGTTCTTTTCTCAGGAGGCGTTTATGAGTCAGTATCAGACACGAAAGACCCAGGCAGATACGGCCTGGTTCACCCGTGACCGCTTCGGCATGTTCATCCACTGGGGACTGTATGCCCTGCCGGCCCGGCATGAATGGGTCAAAATGCATGAGATGATTCCGGAAGCCCAGTACCAGAAGTATTTCGACCATTTTGATCCGGATCAGTTTGATCCGAAGGAATGGGCCCGCCAGGCCAGAAATGCCGGCATGAAATACGCGGTTCTGACGAGCAAGCATCATGAAGGGTTCTGCCTGTTTGACAGCCAGTATACAGACTATAAAGCAACCAATACGCCGGCCGGACGGGATCTGGTGCGCGAGTTTGTCGACGCGTTCCGGGCCGAAGGCCTGCGGGTCGGCTTCTATTATTCATTGATTGACTGGCATCATCCGGATTTCACCATCGACATGCTCCATCCGCGCCGTCGCGATGCGGACGCACGCCAGCAGAATGAAGGCCGTGATATGCGCCGTTACGCGCAGTATATGCGTGATCAGGTTCGTGAACTGCTGACCAATTATGGCAAGATCGACATCCTCTGGTTTGATTTTTCCTACAGTGGCCATCAGCCGGAGCCCGGCTCCGAATGGATGAAGGGGAAAGGCAAGGATGACTGGGAATCCGAGAAACTGCTTGCCGTGGCCCGGGAACTGCAGCCGGATATCATCATCGACAACCGGGCGGAAATCGACCAGGATCTCTGGACACCGGAGCAGTATCAGCCGACTGAGTGGCTGCGCCATCCGGAAACCGGTGAGCGGGTGGTCTGGGAAGCCTGCCAGACATTCAGCGGATCCTGGGGTTATCACCGCGATGAACAGACCTGGAAGAGCCCGGAGATGCTGATCCGCATGCTGGTCAATACTGTATCTCTGGGCGGCAATCTGCTGATGAATGTCGGGCCGACGGCCCGCGGCACCTTCGACCGGCGTGCTCAGGATGCCCTGGCGGTCTATGCGGAATGGATGAGGCAGCACAGCCGTTCGATCTATCAGTGCACCATGCCGGATGAAGATCTGCTCGCTTCACAGCCTGCGGACTGCCGCATGACCCAGAGTGCTGACGGGAAGCGGCTGTATCTCCATCTGTTCGCCTGGCCGTTCGCCCATCTCCATCTGCCGGGTCTGGCCGGCCGGATCGAGTACGCCCAGCTGCTCAGTGACGGCAGTGAAATCCCTTTCACAGAGGGCGCTGTCCGCCATTTCAGCCTGGGAGCCGCCCGCGGCGACAACCTGTTGGTTCTTGAACTGCCGCCGGTCCAGCCGGCGACACCGGTTCCGGTCATTGAGCTCTTTCTTAAGACAAAATAACAACAGGATGACATGACGACATGACATAAAAGGCAGGCGCTACAGGAGGTCATTGTGATGAAACAGACGCAGTTTACGGTGAAAGGCCAGCCCTTTTTCAGTCTCGGCGGCCAGACGCATAATTCGTCCAGTTATTTTCCTGACGACATGGACATTTCCTTTCAGAGTGTTCGCGGCCTCGGCGGCAATACCGTCTCGACACCGCTGCCCTGGGACCGCTTTGAACCGGTTGAGGGCCAGTTCGATGACGCTTATGTCAAGGCCCTGATCGATCAGGCCCGCCGCCACCAGATGCGTCTGATCCTGCTCTGGTTCGCGACCTGGAAGAACGGCACCATGGAATACACGCCGCGTTGGGTCAAACAGGATCCGGTTCGCTTTGCGCGGACCCTGCAGCCTGACGGGACGCCGACCGCGGTCCTTTCCTGCCATTGTGATACCAATCGGATCGCAGACCAGACCGCCTTCTGCCGGCTGATGGAAATTCTGCGGGATTATGACGGGGAAGAACAGACGGTCATCGCGGTCCAGATTGAAAATGAACCGGGCATTCTCGGACCGGTCCGCCGCGATTTCGGCCCGGACGGGGCCCGGGATTTCGCTGCTGATGTGCCACAGGCATTGCTGGACTACGCGGCGGAACATCCGCAGTCGCGGCTGGCCGCTTTCTGGCAGGCCGCGGGAAAACATCCGGGAGGAAACTGGACGACCGTCTTCGGCCGATATGGCGCTGAAGCGTGCAGTGCCTGGCATACTGCGCGTTATATTGATCAGATCGCGGCCGCCGGACGGGCGGTCCATGATGTGTTTTTGTATGCCAATGTCTGGCTGGACGGGGCATCGGAAGGTGACGCCTGGGATCTGGGCGGTCTTGAGTATCCCTGTGGTGGTGCGGTGTCCAAGTCGCTCGATGTCTGGTATGCCGCCTGCCACTCGCTGGACGCGATCGCTCCGGATATCTACGCGCCGGATCCGCAGCGTCATCTGGAAAACCAGACGATCTACGCCAATCCGGAGCAGGGCTGGCCGCTCTTTGTCCCGGAATCACATGCCGCCGGGTTGAACGCGACTCTGATGTTTCACGCCATCGGCCGGCTGGGCGCGATCGGCTACCACATCTTCGGCAGTGAGAGCTGCCTTGATGAACAGGGTGAATTGCGTGAATCGGCCCGCCCGATGCAGCGGTCCTTTGCCATGATCAACGCCGCTATGCCCCTGATTCTGAAGCACCGGTCGGATGGCCGCATGCAAGCCATCCTGCAGCGGGCCGGCTCGGCCAACCGGCATCTGGCCTGCGGCGGCTGGAAATGCGCCGCTTATTTTCAGGGCGGCGGCGAACCATGGAACGCGATGGATTTCCGCCATCACCAGGCGATCGAGTCAGAACGGGTGCCCGTAACCGATATCCGCTCGGAAAGCGGCCGTGCGCTGCTCTTTCAGGTGGACGACAATGAGTTCTACCTCGTCGGACACCGGGTGAGGCTGCAATTCCACCGGCCGGAACCGGATGACGGCTCCATACCGGCGATCTGGCTCAATGCCGGCATGCAGGCGAACTCAACGGAGACCCTGTATGTGGAGGAGGGCGAATTTGTCGACGGCCGCTTTGTCGTCCGCAGGATCCGTTCAGGTGATGAAGCCCGGCACGGCGTCTGGGCCCAGGCTGACTGCGGTGTGATTCACTTTGCCCTCTGTGATTGAGCGGATGACTGTGTTATAATTCAGGCAACACTGTAATCAATTTCGGCTGAGAAAAGAGAGCCCGAAAGACCCTGACAGGTCTTTTGGGTTTTCTTTTTTTACCCGGAACAAGCGGAGGCAGCATGAAACAGCAACAGAAAATCGTCTGGAGCGGCGCTGATGAACGAAAGCGCCAGTCAAAGCCGTTTGACGGTGAGAAAGTCTATGATGCCTGCATCATCGGCGGTGGAGTCATCGGATGCGCCATTGCCCGGGAATTGTCCCGCTGGCAGCTGTCGCTCGGGCTGCTGGAGATGCGCAGCGATGTGTCGGAAGGGACAAGCAAAGCCAACAGCGCGATCATCCACGCGGGGTATGACGCCAAACCCGGTAGTGAGAAGGCCCGGACGAATGTCGCCGGAAATCAGCTGTTTGAACCGCTCTGCCGTGAGCTGCATGTGCCGTTTCGCCGCAACACGTCGCTGGTGGTCGCGTTTTCCAGTGATGGCTTGGCCGGATTGCGCGAGTTGAAGTCGCGCGGCGAGATCAACGGAGTGGACGGCCTCTCAATCCTCAGCCAGGCCGAACTGCGCCGGCGCGAGCCGGCGATCGGGCCCTCGGCGGCCGGAGCGCTGCTGGCGGAAACCGGTGGAATCTGCTCACCCTATGAACTGACGATCGCTCTGGCCGCTCATGCGGTCCTCAACGGCCTTGATCTGCAGCTGAATTGCAAGGTCGGCCAGATCCGCCATGACGGCCGCTGGTTTCATCTGCAGACCAGCCGCGGCCCGGTCCGCTGCCAGGTGCTGATCAATGCGGCCGGTGTCTATGCGGATACCATTCACAACCAGCTCAGCCGGCAGCCGATCGAGATCACCCCGCGGCGCGGGGAATACTGGCTGCTGGATAAGTCAGTCAGTGACGCGTTTTCCGCCACGATCTTTCAGCTGCCGACCGCGATGGGCAAGGGCATTCTGGTCTCGCCGACGGTTGACGGGACTATGCTGCTCGGGCCGACCGCGGAGGATATTGACGATAAAGACGATGTCCGGACAACGGCTCAGCGTCTCGATGAAATTCTGCGGGTTGCCGCGAAAACCTGGCCGGATCTGCCGCGCGGCCAGTTCATCACCTCGTTTGCCGGTCTGCGCGCGCATGCCCGGCAGAACGACTTCATACTCGGGGAAGTGGCGGACTGTCCCGGCCTGATCAATGCCGCGGGGATTGAATCCCCTGGTCTGACCGCCGCGCCGGCCATCGGCATTGAGCTGGCCCGCCTGGCGGCCAGACGCCTCAACGCACCGCGGCGCAGCCAGTGGCAGCCAGCCTGGCAGCCACCTCAGCCGTTTCGTCTGATGGAGACGGAGCAGCGTGCCCGGGCTGTTCGGGACAACCCGGCCTGGGGACGTATCATCTGCCGCTGCGAGCAGGTGACAGAAGCAGAGATCCGGGCCGCGATCAACCGACCGGTCGGCGCGGCCACCGTCGATGGAATCAAACGCCGGACCCGGGCCGGCATGGGCCGCTGCCAGGCCAGCTTCTGCACACCGCGGGTCCTGGCGATTCTCAGTGAGGAGCTTGGGGTCTCGCGTCTGGAATTGACCAAATTCGGCAACGGATCGCGTATTTTGACCGGACGCATCGGGGAGACGGTCCGTTCGCATGAACCGCCGGCGGCGGATGCCGCAGCAGGTGGACTGGAGGTGTCTCATGACTGACCGGAGCCCACAGGAGGCCCACGCACTGCCGTCCCGGATCAGCCTGCTGATCATCGGAGGAGGTCCGGCCGGGCTGGCTGCCGCCGTCGCGGCCTGGGATGCCGGCTGCCATGATCTGCTGATTGTCGAACGCGATGATGAGCTGGGCGGCATCCTCAACCAATGCATTCATAATGGCTTCGGCCTGCACCGTTTCAAGGAAGAACTGACCGGACCGGAATATGCCGGCCGCTACATCGAGATGGTCAGGGAGCGGGGCATTCCGTATCTGTGTTCCGCGATGGTCCTCGAGATCAATATGCGCCGTGAGGTCACGCTGATCAGCCCGGAGACGGGACTGAGCCAGATCAGAGCGGGCGCGGTTATCCTGGCCATGGGCTGCCGTGAGCGGCCGCGCGGCGCGCTCGGCACACCGGGCACCCGCTGTGCCGGTATCATGACGACCGGGACGGCTCAGCGCCTGACCAATCTGGAAGGATATCTGCCGGGCCGGCGGGTCGTCATCCTCGGCTCCGGCGATATCGGCCTGATCATGGCCCGCCGCATGACCTTTGAAGGAGCGAAGGTGCTGGCCTGCGTGGAGATCATGCCCTATTCCAGCGGCCTGACCCGCAATGTGGTGCAGTGCCTGCAGGATTTCAATATTCCACTTATGCTCAACCACACGGTGATCGACATTCATGGCCGTGAACGGCTGGAGGGGGTCACGATCGCCGCGGTCAATCCGGATACCCGGCAGCCGCTGCCGGAGACCGCGCAGCGGATCGATTGTGACACGCTGCTGCTTTCGGTCGGCTTGATTCCGGAAAATGAACTGTCCCGGATGGCCGGTGTCCCGCTTTCGCCCGGCACCCGCGGGCCGATTGTTGATCAGTCCCTGGCCACTGAGGTCCCGGGCATCTTCGCCTGCGGCAATGTTCTCCATGTCCATGACCTGGTCGATGAAGTTTCCGAGGAATCCGCCCGGGCCGGCAGAGCCGCTGTCGAGTGGCTGGCACGGATGAAGCGTCCGGCTGCCGCCGCTGAAACCGTGACCGTTCCGGTTCGGGAGGGCCGGGGTGTACGCGGACTGGTCCCGCAGTATCTGCAGCTGACTGACCGCGCGTCGTTCAGCCCGGATGAGACCTGGCCGATCACCTTCCGGCCGGATGATGTCTACCGGGGCGGTGTTGTCCTGATCCGGGCCGACGGCAAACTGATCCAGCGCCGCAAGACCCGCATCATGACACCCGGCGAAATGGTGGTTGAACGATTGAAAGCAGCGGATCTGCCGGCCGGTCCGATCCGTGAGCTGACGGTTGAAGTGGAAGGAGTGCCCCAGCATGCCTGAACGGGATATTATCTGCATCGGCTGTCCGATGGGCTGTTCGCTGAACGTCACCGTGGAAAACGGTGAAGTCCGTTCGGTGCGCGGCAATCTCTGCAATCGCGGCGTCCGCTACGCCCATGACGAAGTCACCGCGCCCAAGCGCATGGTGACCAGCCTGATCCGGGTCGGTGATCAAGGCCCGCCGCTCAGCGTGCGAACCGATAAACCAATCGATAAAGCGCTGATCTTCCCCTGCCTGGATGCGATCCGGCAGGCCCGGGTCAATCTGCCGGTCAGGCGCGGCGATGTCGTGATCGAGCGGGTGCTCGGAACAGATGTCAATATCATCGCCACGCGCGATCTTGGCTGAACCAGACGGGAAGACAGCGGCTCCGGCATGCTATAATAGTCGAAAAAGGAGTCGCGCATGCTGGAACTTTCCGTTGAACAGTTTACCGATCGTCTGATCCGTCATCCGGTCATCGCCGCGGTGCGCAGTCCGGCTCAGCTTGAGCTGGCTCTGCAAAGTCCGGTCCGGACGATTTTTCTGCTGGCCGGTTCGATCGTCGACCTGGCGGCGACCTGCCGCAGGATTCACGATTCAAGGCGAGCCGGCCTGCTTCATCTCGATCTGATCGACGGGCTCAAACCAGATGCTGCCGGCATCCGCTTCATTGCTGAACAGATCCGGCCGGACGGGATCATTTCCACCCGGCCGGCCGCGGTCAGGCAGGCACGCCAGGCCGGACTGCTGACGATCCAGCGCATTTTCCTGATCGATTCTTCGGCGCTGACTGATGGACGCCGTCATATGCAAAGCAGCCAGCCCGATCTGGTTGAGGTTTTGCCCGGAATTTCCCCGGCGGCGATCCGCCTCGCGGCGAGCCAGTTTGAACGTCCGCTGATCGCCGGCGGCCTGATCAGCCAGCGGTCGGAAGTGATGGACGCGCTGCGTGCCGGCGCACTGGCCGTTTCAACCGGACAGCCTGATCTGTGGTCCATGGAATAGCTGCGCGTGCCAGATCGCGCCGATAGGAGACGCTGATGTCAGAACAATCACTGATGGCGCTGGCCCGCGCCGAAACCACCTGTGGCTGCGGCCGTGTCCACACCACCGATATCCACCGGATTCTTTTGCGGGATGACGCGCTGGCGCAGCTGCCCGATCTGCTGCTCCAGCCGCTGCCTGAACGGTTTCAACGCTTCGATCCGGCAACCGGCCGGGTGCTGCTGATCGCCGACCAGTCGACCTGGAACGCGGCGGGAAAGCAAATTGAAGCTATCCTTAAACAGCGGGCGATCCTGACTGATACACTGATTTTTCCGGCCAGCCCGGAACTGGTTCCGGATGAAGCGGCTGTGTTCAGTTGTCTGGCCGCGCTGGGTCCGCAGACGGCCTGGCTGGTCAGTATCGGATCCGGCTCGCTCAATGACCTGACCCGCTTCGTCAGCCACCTCAGCCGGCGGCCGTATCTTTGCGTGGCGACCGCTCCTTCGATGGATGGTTATGCCTCCGATGTGGCCCCGATGATCCATCATCAGATGAAGATCACCTATCCGGCACATGGGGCGGAGGCGATTATCGCCCAGCCGGATATCCTGGCACATTGCCCGCAGCGCATGCTCGCGGCCGGCCTCGGTGATATCCTCGGCAAAATGACCGCGCTGGCGGACTGGCAGTTGGGATCCTGGATTGAAGGGGAGTATCACTGTCCCAGGGTCGCGGCCATGGTTCACCAGACGGCCGATGAAGCGCTGGCAGCATCCGCTCGCTTGAAAACACGCGATACCGGCGCGGTCAGCCTGATCATGGAAGGTCTTTTGATGACCGGCATCGCCATGAGCTATGCCGGCAGTTCACGTCCGGCATCCGGTGCCGAACACCATCTGTCCCATTTCCTCGAAATGCAGCTGATGCAGCAGAATCGTCCGCCGGTGCTGCACGGCAGCAAAGTCGGCATGATGACACCGCTGGTCATTGACCTGTATCGGCATCTGCCGCGAATCACCCCGGATTTTGCCAAAGCCCGGGCCCGGGCGGAAAGTCTGGATCTGACCGATGTCACGGAACGCTGGCAGGCCGACATGCGGCGGGTTTATGGCCGCGGCGCGGCCGAAGTGATTCATCTGGCTGAGCGCTCCGGCCGGATCAGCCGTCAGAGGACGCTGGCCCGTCTGGACGCGCTGCAGACACACTGGCCGCAAGTCATCGAACTGGCGCGACAGGCTCTGCCGGATCCGGAGAGAATCGTATCCGCGCTGGAAGAGGCCGGCGCGCGTGGCGAGACCTCGGCCTCGCCGGTAACGGCCTCCCCATCGGTTCCGACGACCGCACCGCGTGCACGCCGCGTCCCCTTCAGTCCCGGGCGCGCCTGGAGCTACGCGCTGCGCGAGACGCTGGAGCTGCGACGCGACCCCATGCGCGCCACCATGGCGCTGCTGGGGACGGCGCTGCTGATGTTCGTCTTCGGTTACGGCATCAGTCTGGACGTGGAGGACCTGAGCTACGCGGTGCTCGACCGCGACCGGACCGGCTTGAGCCAGAACTATGCGTTGAACCTGTCCGGCTCGCGTTACTTCGTCGAGCGTCCACCGATTCTCGATGACCGCGATCTCGACCGGCGCATGCGGGCCGGTCAGCTCGCGCTGGCCATCGAGATCCCGCACGGCTTCGCACGCGACATTGCGCGCGGTCACAGCGTCCAGATCGGCGCCTGGGTGGACGGCGCCATGCCGGTGCGCGCCGAGACGGTGCGTGGCTATGTGCAGGGGATGCACCGGGGCTGGCTGCTGGAACAGGCGAAACACCGGCTCGGCCAAGACGCCGCGACCGGCCCGGCCAGCATCGAGACCCGCTTTCGCTACAACCCCGACGTGCGCAGCCTGCCGGCGATGGTGCCGGCGGTGATCCCCATGCTGCTGCTGATGATCCCGGCAATGCTGACCGCGCTCTCGGTGGTGCGCGAGAAGGAGCTAGGCTCGATCATCAATCTTTATGTCACCCCGGTTACCCGCAGCGAGTTCCTGCTCGGCAAGCAGCTCCCCTACATCCTGCTGGCGATGCTCAACTTCGCCCTGCTGACGCTGCTGGCGGTGACCGTCTTCGGGGTTCCGGTGAAGGGCAGCCTCTTGGCGCTGACGGCGGGGGCGCTGCTCTTCGTCACCTTCTCGACCGGCTTCGGGCTCTTCGCATCGACCTTCACGCGCAGCCAGATCGCGGCCATGTTCGTGACCATCATCGGCACCATCATCCCGGCCGTTCAGTTCGCCGGGATGCTCAACCCGGTGTCCTCGCTCGAAGGCGTGGGCTATGCCATCGGTCAGGTCTATCCGGCTGCGCACTTCCTCACCATCACCCGTGGCGTCTTCAACAAGGCGCTGGGCTTCGCCGGCCTCGAAGCCTCCTTCTGGCCGCTCGCCCTGGCGGTGCCGGTGATCCTCGTCCTGTCGGTTCTGTTGTTGAAGAAGCAGGAGCGCTGAGGATGCCGCATCTCGCCAACATCTACCGTCTGGGCATCAAAGAACTCTGGAGCCTGGCGCGCGACCCCATGATGCTCGTCCTGATCGCCTACACCTTCACGGTGTCCATCTATGTCGCCGCCACGGCGATGCCGGAGACCCTGCACAAGGCGCCGATCGCCATCGTCGACGAGGACGCCTCGCCGCTGTCGGCACGCATCGCCGGCGCCTTCTATCCGCCGCGGTTCGATCCGCCGGCGATGATCACCCTCTCGGAGATCGATGCCGGCATGGACGCCGGGACCTATACCTTCGTGCTGGACATCCCGCCCGACTTCCAGCGCGACGTGTTGGCCGGGCGCTCGCCCGCCATCCAGCTCAATGTCGACGCCACGCGCATGAGCCAGGCCTTCACCGGCAGCAGTTTTGTTCAGCAGATGGTGCTGGGCGAGGTCACGGAGTTCATGCAGGGCTATCGCGGCAGCGCACCCCTGCCGGTGGAGCTGGCCCTGCGCACGCGTTTTAATCCCAACCTGGAGCAGTCCTGGTTCGGCGCCCTGATGGAGGTCATCAACAATGTCACCCTGCTGTCGATCATCCTGACCGGCGCGGCGCTGATCCGCGAGCGCGAGCACGGCACCATCGAGCACCTGCTGG
>RZZF01000312.1 GCA_009929975.1 Clostridia bacterium | reverse complement strand
CTGCAGGAGGCGGTTGACGCGTTGATCGATAACGGCCGCCGCGGCCGTCCGGTAACCGGTGCCGGAAATCGTGCGCTCAAGAGTCTTTCCGATATGCTGAAAGGCAAACAGGGGCGGTTCCGCCAGAATCTGCTCGGCAAGCGCGTTGACTATTCCGGCCGTTCTGTTATCGTTGTCGGTCCGGAACTGAAACTGCACCAGTGCGGTCTGCCCAAGGAAATGGCGCTCGAGCTGTTCAAGCCGTTTGTCATGAAGAAAATCGTCCAGGCCGGCCATGCCCATAACATCAAAACCGCCCGCCGGCTGGTGGATCGTGCCAATGACATTGTCTGGGATATTCTGGAAGAAGTCATCAAGGATCATCCGGTTCTGCTCAATCGCGCGCCGACCCTGCATCGTCTGGGTATCCAGGCCTTTGAGCCGGTTCTGGTTGAGGGCCGTGCCATCAAGCTCCATCCGCTTGTCTGTACCGCTTATAACGCGGACTTCGACGGTGATCAGATGGCCGTACACGTACCGCTTTCAGCGGAGGCACAGGCTGAAGCCCGCTTCCTGATGTTGTCTGCGAACAACTTGCTCAAACCTCAGGATGGTAAACCGGTCACCGTTCCGACTCAGGATATGGTCCTCGGCTGCTACTATCTGACCATCGACCGCGAAGGGGCGAAGGGCGAAGGTAAAGTCTTCTCTTCGGTTAATGAAGCGGTCATGGCCTATGACACCCATGAACTTGATCTGCATGCCCGGATTAAAGTCCGTACCACCCGCGATTTCGCCGGACGTCAACGGACCGCTGTTGTTGAGAGTACGCTGGGACGTTTCATTTTCAATGAAATTATTCCTCAGGATCTCGGATTTGTCGACCGCAGCGACCCGGCAAATGAAATGGCGCTCGAATGCGACTTCCTGGTCGGCAAAAAAGAGCTGGGTCTACTGGTTGAACGTTGTGTTCATCAGCATGGCATTTCGGTAACCGCGGCATTGCTTGACCGGATCAAGACGCTTGGCTACCATTATTCAACGGTCGGCGGTATTTCGATCGGTATCTTCGACATGATCGTCCCCGATGTCAAGAAGAAGCACATTACTGAAGCAGAGGAAAAAGTTGACTACATCAATCGCCAGCATCAGAGGGGCCTGCTCAATGATACCGGCCGCTATGAGGCGGTTGTCAAAATCTGGCGGACGACCACGGACGACATTACAGAGGCGCTGAAAAACAGCCTGGGCCGGTTCAATCCGGTTTACATGATGTCCCAGTCCGGTGCCCGCGGCAATATCAACCAGATCAAGCAGCTGGCCGGTATGCGCGGCAACATGAGCGATACTTCTGGTAAAACGATTGAAATTCCGATCAAGTCCAATCTGCGTGAAGGCATGAATGTTCTGGAATTCTTCATTTCCAGCCATGGTTCACGTAAAGCGCTGTCCGATACCGCACTGAAAACAGCCGACTCAGGGTATCTGACCCGTCGTCTGGTCGATGTCTCGCAGGATGTCATCATCCGTGAGAATGACTGTGGAACGGATGAATATATCGACGTTAGTGCCGTTACGGTCGGCAGCACAGGCAGCCGCCGGATCGTTGAGTCACTGGTGGACCGGATCACCGGCCGTTATGCCGCAAAAGATCTGACCGACCCTAAAACCGGTGAACTGATTGTCGCCAAAAATGAATTGATCACCTATCAGATCGCGACGCGGCTTGAAGCGATGGATATCAAGACCGTTGCCGTCAGATCCGTACTGGCCTGTCGGGCCCGTCATGGTATCTGCGCGCGCTGCTACGGTGTCAACCTGGCATCCGGCGAACCGGCTGTCGGCGGCGAAGCGGTCGGCATCATGGCAGCTCAGTCAATCGGTGAACCCGGAACCCAGCTGACCATGCGGACCTTCCATACCGGCGGTATCGCCTCGGGCGATGATATCACCCAGGGTCTGCCGCGTGTTGAGGAACTGTTCGAGGCACGTAAACCCAAAGGCCAGGCAACAATCTCTGAGTTGGACGGTGTGGTCAAGGTTGAGGAAACAGGCAAGCGCAAACGGGAGGTTACCGTAACCGCCTCGGATGGTGAAGTGGTGACGTACACCATTCCGCTGAGCGCACCGCTCTCTGTGAGCAGCGGCGATGTGATTGAGGCTGGTGATCTGCTGACCGACGGTTCCGTGAATCCGCATGATATCATGCGCATCAAAGGGGTTCGCGGTGTCCAGAAGTATATCATTCACGAAGTTCTGAAAGT
>RZZF01000036.1 GCA_009929975.1 Clostridia bacterium | reverse complement strand
GTGGAAAAACAACCACCGGACGTCTGGTGGCCGCGCGCTTGAAACTACCATTTGTTGATCTTGATGAACAGATCGCGAGCAAGGAGGGACGGTCGATCCCCGATATCTTCGCCTCTGTCGGCGAGGCGGGATTTCGTCGGATTGAGCACAGCTGTCTTGAATCCTGTCTGGCAAGCGGCACCAGCCAGGTTCTGGCGACAGGCGGAGGGGCACTGCTGGAAAGCGCCGCGCAAACTTTGCTCCGGCAGTTTCCCTGTCAGGTTATCTGGCTGGATGCTTCACTGCCGACCACCGAACAGAGGATCGGACACGGAACCGGCCGGCCGCTGATCGAACGGCAGAAACCGGAGGCCTGGCGAGACCTCTACGTGAAGCGCCGGCCTTTGTATCAGAAACTGGCCTGGCTGCGTGTCAACGCGGATGAACCGGCGGAATCCGTTTCCCGGCAAATCATAGAAACTCTGGGATTTAATTGATTGGATAGGAGATAAGTCAATGATTTTAATTTTGAAGCATGGCATATCAAAGGATAAGGTCACCGAACTTTGTGATTTTCTGACGTCCAGCTATGGCGTACAGACCAGCCCGATCTACGGCAGTGACACGACGATCATCGGTCTGGTCGGTGATACATCGGCCATTTCAGTTGAATCGCTTGAACTGGATGATCATGTTGAACGTGTCATGAAGGTACAGGAACCCTATAAGCGGGCCAATCGCAAATTTCATCCGGATGATACGACGATCCGGATCGGCGACAGTCTCGTTGGAGGAAAGGCCATCTGCATCGCGGCCGGACCCTGTTCCGTTGAAACCGAGGACCAGATCAGGGAAATCGCTGAACGGGTGGCTCAAAATGGTGCGGTGATGCTGCGCGGCGGTGCGTATAAGCCGAGAACTTCACCCTATGCTTTTCAGGGATTGAAGGCTGAAGGATTGATGTTGATGAAGCGGGCAAAGATGGCAACCGGACTGCCGGTCGTTTCCGAAATCACCAATCCGGCCCAGTTGGATCTGTTCATGGAATTTGTCGATGTCATCCAGGTCGGTACCCGTAACATGCAGAATTTCGAACTATTGAAGGAATTGGGCCGGGTCCGCCGTCCGATTTTGCTGAAACGCGGATTTGCCAATACGATTGAAGAGCTTCTTATGTCGGCCGAATACATCATGAGTGGTGGCAATGATCAGATCATCCTTTGCGAACGGGGTATCCGCACGTTTGAAACCAGCACCCGCAACACCCTCGACATATCGGCAATCCCGGTTTTGAAGAGCCGGACCCATTTGCCGGTCTTTGTTGATCCGAGTCACGCCGGAGGGAGTGCCTGGCTGGTTGAGCCGCTGGCCAAGGCCGCGATCGCCGCAGGGGCAGACGGACTGATCATAGAAGTGCATAATGATCCTAAGCGGGCGCTGTCCGATGGGCAGCAGTCGCTGACTCCGGACGAGTTCGAAGCATTGGTCGGACGGCTGCGCCCGGTTGCGCAGGCGGTCGGCAGGACGCTGCCTTAAGGCGGCAGGGGAGGAATTTATGCCTGAAATCATGGCGAGCACCGGACATGGTGATTATCCGATTCTGATTCAAAAGGGCGCGCTGAAGCGGCTCGGCGAATTTACGGCGGCGAGCTGCCGTGGGCGGCAGGCATTTATCGTGACCGATGAACAGGTTGGCCGCCTGTATCTGGAGACTGCCCGCCTGTCTCTGGTTGCGGCCGGTTTTCAGGTCAGCGTCGGTGTGATTCCGCCGGGAGAGTCCAGCAAATCACCTGAACAGCTAATGACGCTGTATGAGCAGCTGCACGCCGCCGGTATGAGCCGCTCGGATCCTGTCATCGCGCTCGGTGGCGGCGTGGTCGGAGACCTTGCCGGTCTCGCCGCGTCAACCTGGCTGCGCGGCCTGCCGCTGATCCAGGTCCCGACCACGCTGCTGGCCCAGGTCGACGCGTCGATCGGCGGCAAGACCGCGATCGATCTGCCCTTTGGCAAAAACCTGATCGGCACCTTTTACCAGCCCAAAGCTGTTTTGATGGACCCCGCCCTCCTGCGCACGCTGTCGCGTGAACGGATGGCGGAAGGCATGGCTGAAGTGATCAAATACGGGATGATCCGTGATCTGGCTTTGTTTGAGCAGATCGAGAACAGAGCGTATGATCTGGAATGGGTACTTGAACACTGTGTCCGGATCAAGACCGCGATGGTTGCCGCGGATGAACTGGATACCGGTGAACGTATGCTGCTTAATTTCGGGCATACGGTCGGACACGCGATCGAGAAGCTGACCGGATACACGACTTATACCCATGGCGAAGCCGTTGCGCTGGGGATGCTGGCCGCGGTCCGGCTTGGCGAGATGTCAGGCCACACTTCCCCGGGAACGGCACAACGCCTGCGCAGTCTGCTCGAGATGTATCAGCTCCCTGTGCGGCACGACCTGTCAGCCGCTGACATCATTGACGCGATCCGCAGCGATAAGAAATTCCTCGCCGGACGGATTTATTTCGTCCTGCTCCATGAGATCGGGCAGGCTTTCCTGTATCCGATCACCTTTGATCAGCTTGCCGACCACCTGCAGGAGGTTCTCGGCAATGACTGATTGCCTGGTACATCCCGTCCAACTCAGCGGCATCGTCACGCCTCCGCCATCAAAAAGCGACGCGCATCGTGCCCTGATCGCGGCGTCACTGGCCGGAGATCCGGGCCGGGTTCAGCATCTGCCGGTCCCGCGGTCGGACGACATTCAGGCAACGGAACAGTGTCTGTGCCAATTGATGCCCGCCGCGAAACCGGATGAAGGTCAGCCGGATCTGACACTTGACTGTCACGAGTCCGGTACCACGCTTCGCCTGCTGATCCCTGTGGCGGCCGCCCTGGGCCGGTCGGCTGTCTTCACAGGTCATGGACGGCTGCCGCTGCGGCCGCTGGCTGATTATGACCGTATCTTGTCGCCGCATGGCATCCGGTTGGTTTTTCCGCAGGCTGAAGGACATTATCTTCCTCTGCGGATCAGCGGCCGGCTTCAGCCTGGCCGCTTCATGGTTCCCGGTCATATCAGTTCACAATATATCAGCGGACTTCTTTTCGCGTTGCCGCTGCTTGAAGGTGATTCCGTCATAGAGCTGACTTCGCCCCTGGCCTCGGCCCCCTACGTTGAAATGACACGAGCCGTCATGAAACGGTTTTCCGTCCGGGCCTTCTGGCAGGACGGCTGTCTGGCTGTTCCAGGCCGACAGCGCTATCAGCCAGCCGATTATGCGGTTGAAACGGATTATTCTCAGGCCGCCTTCTGGCTGACCGCGGCCTGGCTCGGTAGTCCACTGCAGGTTGACGGGCTGCCGGAGGGCAGCCGGCAGGGTGATCAGGCCATCCATCAGCACCTGGCGGCTCTGAGAACGGCTGAGCAGACGGGAACGGTCTGCCGGATCGATGCCGGACCCTGTCCTGACCTCGTTCCGGTGCTCGCGGTCGCGGCGGCTGCCACCCGCGCGAGAACTGAGATCATCAACGCGGCCCGCCTGCGGTTCAAGGAGAGCGATCGTCTGCAGGCGACGGCCGACGCGCTCCAGGCCATTGGTGCGGATGTCACGGTTCAGGAGGATGGCCTGACCATCGTCGGACCGGCCGGACAGCGATGTCTGCGCGGAGGAACGGTTGACGGCCGGGGTGATCACCGGATCGTGATGGCACTCGCGGTCGCGGCGCTCAGGACACAGGAAGGAATCGTGATCCGCGGAACAGAAGCTGTCAGCAAATCATATCCGACATTCTTTAATGAATGGAAACGACTTGGAGGACAGGTTGATGAGCTCAATATGGGGTAACCGCCTGAAAATCAGCTTATTTGGTGAGTCGCATGGCGCGGGAATCGGCGTGGTTCTGGATGGCTTGCCATCCGGCTGCCCAATCGATCTGGAACAGCTGCACCGGGCGGCCGCCCGCCGGGCACCGGGCCAGACCCCGTGGTCGACGCCACGGCTGGAACTGGATGAATCAGAAATTCTCTCCGGCCTTTATCAGGGACGGACAACCGGGACTCCGCTGGCCGCGATGATACGAAATCATGATACCCGCTCACAGGATTACACGGCCCTGATGGATCTGCCGCGTCCCGGCCATGCTGATATGACAGGAGCCGCGCGATATAACGGTTGGCAGGACCCGCGCGGCAGCGGTCATTTTTCCGGGCGGATCACAGCGCCGCTTGCTTTCGCGGGAGAAATCTGCCGCCAGATTCTGCAGCCACGAAACATCATCATCACGGCTCATCTTCTGGAAATCGACGGTCTGCGCGACCGTGCGTATGATGATGTCAATCCACCGCTTGATCAGTATCTGGCGGTGGCGGGGAAAGCGTTTCCTGTACTTGATGACCTGGCTGGCGCAAAAATGATCGAGGCCGTACTAGCGGCCCGTGATGCCGGGGACTCAGTCGGCGGTCAGATCGAAGCGATGATCTGCGGTCTGCCGTCCGGCCTTGGCGACCCGATGTTCATGGGACTGGAGTCACGACTGTCCGGTCTGCTGTTTGGAATTCCTGCGGTCAAGGGTGTTGAGTTCGGCAGCGGTTTCCGGGTGAGTATCATGCGGGGCAGTACGTATAATGACACGCCTTATCTGCACGATGGACGAATTCTCTGCCAGACCAATCACAGCGGTGGGATCCAGGGCGGGATCAGTAACGGCATGCCGCTGTTGTTCAGGGTCGCGGTTCGTCCTCCGGCATCGATCAGCCAGCCGCAGACAACGGTGCGCCTGAGTACCGGACAGGCAGCCACACTCGAACTGGAAGGTCGCCATGACCCATGCATCGCACCACGCGCGCTGCCGGTGGTCGAGGCGGCAGCCGCGGTTTTCACACTGGATCTCCTGCTTGACGCGCTGCCTGACTGGCCGGCCGGCAAGACCTGAAGCCATGAGGAAAGGAACCATCATGACGCCTCAATCCCCTCTGCTCCTGATCAATGGACCGAATCTCAACATGCTGGGCCGGCGCGATCCGGAACAATACGGCCGCTTCACTCTGGACGACGCGGAAGCGCTGGCGCGCCGCACAGCGGCAGCACACGGCTGTGATCTGGTCTGTTTTCAGTCAAATCATGAAGGCGCGCTGATCGACCGGATTCAGCAGGCGCTCGGCACGGTTGCCGGCATTGCCATCAATGCAGGTGCTTTGACTCATTACAGCTACGCGCTGCGTGATGCACTCGAACTGTGCGGCTGCCCGGTGATTGAGCTGCATATATCCGATATCAGCCGCCGTGAACCGTTCCGCCGCAACTCGGTGATCCGCGATGTCTGCGCTGAGCAGATTTCCGGACACGGACTGGACAGCTATCGTCTGGCGATTGAATCACTTTGCCGGATACTCTCCCCGGTCGATGGTGTTGAAAGGGCAGGTGATCAGACGTGAATTCAATCCCTGACCTGACCGCGCTGCGCAGCGCGATCGAACAGACCGACCGCCAGATTCTTGCGCTCTTTGAGCAGCGGATGCGGATCGCGTCCCAGGTCGGTGCACTCAAACTGGCATCCGGCCGGCCGGTGTATGACGCAGTCCGGGAAGCTGAACTGGTTGCCGGAGTGACCGCTGAGGTAGCGCCGGAACACCGGCAGCGCGCGGTCAATATGATGAGTTGCCTGATGCGTCAGTCCCGTGGCGTTCAATATGAAATGATCGCCCGTGAGTCAGACCACCTGATCGAGCCGCTGACGGGACATGCCCAGGCACAGTGGCCGCAGGATCTACATGTTCTGTGCCAGGGCGCGGAGGGTGCCTATTCAGCAGAAGCAGCGCGTGTTCTTTTTCCTGATCACGCGTTTACGATGACGGAGACCTGGGCGGATGCCTGTGAACAGGTCAGCGATGGCCGGGCCGATGTTGTTGTACTGCCGCTGGAAAACAGCAGCGCGGGGACGGTCGGCGATGTCTACGATCTGATCCTGAGGCATGATCTCAAGATCTGGCGGTCCCTGCGGCTGCCGATCCGCCATGTCCTGATGGGAAACGCGAACGCCGGACGACATACGGTCCATACCGTGATTTCGCATCCACAGGCACTGGCCCAGTGCTCAGACATGATTCGCGCCGCCGGCTGGAAGACCCGTGAGTCGCTCAACACAGCCTATGCCGCCCGGACAGTCGCGGAAAGTCAGGATCCCGGTCTGGCGGCGATCGGATCGCGGGCCGCTGCAGACGCCTGGGGCCTGCGGATTATTGACCGTGATCTGAGCAACCAGGCAGATAATCAGACGCGCTTCATCGCGGTCGGCCGCGACATGGTGACAACTCCCGATGCCAGCCAGATCAGTCTGATTCTGCGCCTGCCGCATCAGAGCGGATCGCTCGCGTCAACCCTGGCGATCTTCGCTGACCGCGGACTCAATCTGACCCGGATTCAATCAAGGCCGGATCCGGATCAGCCTTGGGCCTACATGTTTTATCTTGATTTTACCGCCGCCCGCGACGACTGGACCGCGGTTCAGGCCGTTCTCTATCAACTTGAATCCGAAATGCCGCTGCTGCGCTATCTGGGATGGTATCACGAACAACGCGTCGATTGACGTGACTGGCTGTCTGAATTAAGATTAATGCGAATCAAATCGCTGCGTGGACAGCCTTACGGAGGTCGGACATCATGATTGTTCTGAATCAAGTCAGCAAAAGCTACGGCGGAAAAATCAAAGCGGTCGATCAGATCGACCTGACAGTGGAGAACGGCGAGATCTTTGGTTTCCTCGGACCGAACGGTGCCGGGAAAACGACTACGATCAAAATGATTACCGGTATTCTGACCCCGGACAGCGG
Source organism: Clostridia bacterium (assembly GCA_009929975.1). Classification (GTDB taxonomy): domain Bacteria; phylum Bacillota; class Clostridia; order Saccharofermentanales; family UBA5734; genus SLHU01. The sequence goes on along the minus strand of RZZF01000036.1, from coordinate 3,965 downwards.
AGCGATCACGCTCAACGGAATTGATCTTGGCAAAGATCCGCTGCAGGCGAAGAAAACCTTCGGTTATGTTCCGGATGACCCGAATGTGTTTCCCCGGCTCAAGGCCATGGAATATCTGCAGTTCATGGGCAATCTTTATAATGTGCCGTCTGAGCTGCGGGCTGGCCGCATTGAGGAGATGGCTGCCCGTTTTGAACTGAAGGATGCGCTCGGCGACCGAATTCAGAGTTTTTCGCATGGCATGCGCCAGAAACTGATGATCATCGGCGCGCTGCTGCATCACCCAGATGTCTGGATTCTTGATGAGCCGATGACCGGGCTGGACCCACGTTCCTCCTACCAGCTCAAGGAGATGATGCGTCAGCACGCGGACTCAGGACGAACCGTCTTTTTCTCGACGCATGTTCTCGATGTGGCCGAGCGGGTCTGCGACCGGGTGGCTGTGATCGATCGCGGCAAAATCCTCTTCTGCGGGACCATCGCAGCGATGCGGAACCATTTTCAGTCAAGCGATTCGCTCGAGTCGATGTTTCTGGAACTCGTGGATCGTGATCCGGAAAAGGCCGCAGGACTGGATGGTGATCTTGAATGAGGCATGTTTTCCTGCTGACCTGGACCATGATGCGCGGCAACGGTCTGATGAACCTGTCGGGCGACAACCGGAAGAAACGAAAGCTTCTCGGAAAAGTCGGCAACACGATCCTGATGCTGCTGGTCGCCGTCTATTTCGGCGGCCTTGTCGCCGCCGGCGCTCATTTCATCTATGGACTTCTGGCACCGGCCGGCCTGCAGGACCTGCTGATCAGTCTTTTTGTCAGCGCGACGGTCCTGATGGTGTTTTTCTTCGGCGTGCTTTATGTTATCAGCATCTTCTATCACAGCAGTGATGTAGAAAAACTGCTGCCGCTTCCGCTGACACCGGAGTCGATTATTGGAGCTAAACTGATCGTCACCGCTGTTTATGAATACGTTTTTGTCACGCTGATGATCCTGCCGCCTCTGATCGTCTATGGGGTGCTTGACCGCCAGCCATGGACGTTCTACCTGATCAGCCTGCTGGTTTTATTGCTGCTGCCTCTGATTCCGCTCTGTACGGCCGCTGTTCTGGTGATGCTGATCATGCGCCTGACACCGGTCGCCCGGAATAAGGATCGGTTCAGCATGGTCTCCGGTCTGCTCAGTATGGTAGTCGCGATCGGTATCATGTACGGTATGCAGTCTCTGGGCAGCTTTTTCGGTGACGCCCTGACCCGGATGATCCAGACAGGATCAGACCGCCTGGCCAGTGTAGCCGCATCGGTATTCCCGGGTACCCGTTTCGCTGTGGCCGCCCTGACCAGTCCGTCGGCTGGTGCCGCGCTGCTGCAGATTCTCCTGCTGATCCTGCTGACTGCGGCCATTCTGGTCCTGACCCTGGGGGTTGCCCGCCTGGTCTACTTCAAGGGTGTCATCGGCCTCAGCGCATCGACCGCCCGCCGCCGTGCGGTGACCACGGACACAGTCCGCCGGTCCAGCCGCCAGCAGTCGTCAATCATTGTTCTGATGCGCAAGGATCTGCTGATTCTGATCCGTACGCCGATATTCTTCATGAACAATGTGTTGATGAACCTGATCTGGCCGGTCTTTTTCCTGGTTCCGCTGATCTCAACCGGTGATGGTCTGGCGGACATTCGCCAGATGGCTCAGAGTCTTGATCTGGCCGGTGGCGGCCGCACGGCTGCAATCGTTCTGGCTGTCTGCGTCGCCGCGGCCTGCTTCATAACGGGAACGAACGGTATCTCCTCGAGTGCTTTGTCGCGGGAAGGCAAGTTGATCTATTTCATGAAATATCTGCCGGTCTCTTATACGCGGCAGCTCTGGGCCAAAGTGCTGACCGGTGCCGCGATGGGCATGGTTGGTGTTCTGCTCCTGTTCCTGATCGCGCTGTTCTTTCTCCGGCCGGTCTGGTGGTATACTTTGCTGCTGTTGGCTGTTTTGCCGGGAACCATACTGGTCAGCAGTCTTTCCGGGATTTATTTCGACCTGCTCTGGCCGAAACTGAACTGGGATAATGAGCAGAAGGCCGTCAAGCAGAATGTCAATGTCTTGTTCGGCATGCTCGTGCCAATCTTACTGGCCGGTCTGATGCTTGGTCTGGTGATCGGTCTGGAATTGACCTTGATGCCGGCGGCTCTCCTCACTCTGCTGCTGCCCTGGCTGCTTGTTCTGGTCGGCCACCAGCTCTTGCGCAAAGTCGCCCGGCCGCTCTTGGAGCAGATTCAGTGAATGTCCGGAGAAGTGGACGGATTAGTGAAATGTTACGGAAAATCAACTGGTCATAAATATGATTGTTTGGTATAATTATAAATCGGCATTGCAGGCATCGTGGATTTGATGTTTTGGCAGCCAGAGAGCACGATGGAGGCATCTTCATGACTGACATGACGTTCCTTGAGCAGATCCGCCAGGCGGAGCAGCAAGTCGCTGATATGATCGAAAAAGCGCAACAGGAAGCTGACGCGCTGCAGGAAAAAACACGTTTGGAAACGGCGGAGTATCTTGAGCAGATTCGGCAGGATGTCAGAGTGCTGGCCGAAGCGCAGGCCGCTGCGGATGAACAGGCGGCCGGGGAGATCAGAGAATCGGCCCGTGCCTCGTCTCAGGCAGACGCTGACCGTATCCGTGCGTCCGTATCAGACCGGATGGTGCCGGCCGTTGGGGCGGCAGCGGAAAGGATCGTGAACCTGAGTGTCAATCGTTAACATGGATCGGCTGACGGTTGTCGGCCTTAATAATGATAAAAATGATGTGATGGACGCGCTGATGAAACTCGGCGCGGTCGAGATCGATACCGCGGCGGCAGCGCCAGTGGAAGCGGGTGATGAAACCGCGGCCGATGCCGGTGAATCGGTCTTGCATGATCAATATAAGCAGGCGGACCAGCTGGTCAGCCGACTGGAACAGATGATCCATTATCTGGGCCAGTTTGATCGCAGTTCAAAGCCGATGTTTGCGGGAAAACGGCAGGTGTCAACCGACCAGCTGGCCGATATCGACCGTGAAGAACCTGAACTGATCAAGAAAATCGACCAGCTTGAGCAAAACCAGTCTCGCCAGTCACAACTGAAGACCGAACTGAGCCGGGTTGCGACCCGGTTGGACGTGTTGGAACCATGGCGTTCGCTTGATCTTGATCTCGCGACCCAATTCACCGACTCCGTCCATCTTTTTCTTGGCAGCTTCGACACCCCGGACCAGATACATGAGTTCAAGGCGGCTCTGCCGGATGAAGCACCGGAAACCGATCTGGAAATCATCCAGGAAACGGAATCCGGCGTCCTGTGCGCTGTTTACACCTGGCGTCAGCGCGAATCGCTGGTCAGAGCCCTGCTGCGACGTTTCGGGTTTGATCCGCTGCCTTTGCAGGGTCAGCAGGGAAAACCCGAGGAACTGTATCAGCAGACATTGGCCCGACGCAGTGAGATCGCGGCTGAACTGGAATCCATCGATACCCGGAACCAGGCCGCTGTGGCCTGGCTGCCGCAATTTGAACTGCTGCATGACAGCTGCCTGATCCGGCGGGATAAATTGCAGGCGATGGCCGGACTGCCGATGACGGAACAGACTTTCTGTCTCGAGGGCTGGGTTCCCGCGCATCTTTCAGAGCAGGTTGACCAGTCGCTGCGATCCCGGTTTGTCGTCGCCGTGGATCGTCGCCGGGCAGACAAAAAGGAACAGTACCCGATCCTATTCCGCAATTCACGCTTTGCTAAAAGTTATGAAGTCATTGTTGAGATGTACAGTCCGCCTTCGTCGAATGAAATCGATCCATCGCCGCTGCTGGCGCCCTTCTTTTTCTTCTTTTTCGGCATGATGCTGAGCGATCTCGGCTATGGACTGATTCTGACTTTGCTGTGCCTGTTTCTCATCTATAAGGCCAAAGTCGGCGGTGAGATGGCCCGAATGTCCCGGATGCTGTTATTAAG
>RZZF01000311.1 GCA_009929975.1 Clostridia bacterium | reverse complement strand
CTACTACTATCTGCTGATTCGCAAGTTAAGCAACACAGATGAATGAACGCGGCTGCTTACACATCGAGCGTGATCCGGAACGTCGAGCCTTCACCCGGCTCGCTTTCCACGGTCGCCTGACCCCGGTAGAGCATCGCGATATGTTTAACGATCGATAAGCCGAGGCCGGTGCCGCCCAGTTCACGGGACCGGCTCCGGTCAATCCGGTAAAACCGCTCAAAAATCCGGTCCTGATGCTCCCGGTCAATACCGGGTCCGGTATCGCGGACCCGCAGTTCCACCAGTCCGTCCGGACGCCGCGCCGCATCAATAAAGATCTGGCCGCCTTCCCGGTTGTACTTGATCGCGTTATCCACGAGATTGATCAGCAGCTGCTTCAGCTTATAACGATTGGCTTTCACTCGAAGCTCCGCCGGATCATTATCCAGTACAAACGAGACCTGCCGCTCCGCGGCCTGATCCTCCAGCAGCACCACCACATCATCAATCAGCGCGTTCAAATCAAAGGTTTCGGATTCCCAATCCGATTGATTCATCTCGATTTCCGACAGCATCAGAATGTCGTTGATCAGCCGGTGCAGGCGCTCCGCCTCAATATCGATGATATCGAGAAACCGGGCGGAGACTTCCTTGTTCTCTATCGCGCCATTACGCAGGGTCTCAATGAATCCGCGGATCGAAGTCAGAGGGGTTTTCAACTCATGGGTGACATTGGCGACAAAATCACTGCGCATCTTCTGGGCTTGCCGGACATGGCTGATATCATGGAAGGTCAGAATCGCGCCATGAGTTCCGACTCGTTTAACCGGCGACGCGATCACCTGAAACTCACGTTCTCCCGCCACCGTATCCAGAACCATTTCCTCCGTGATGATTTCACCCGTTTCAATGGCTTTTTCGGCCAGGGTTTCCGTCGCTGTACTATGGGTGAGCAGCACCAGCGGACAGGCGGCATTACGGTCTTTAATCTGCCGGCCGAACACAGCCTGTGCGTTCGCGTTGAAAAAATTCACCGTACACCGGTCTGCCACCGCGATGACCGGATCAGCCAGCGCATCAAGAATCGCGTCAAGGCTGGCATTACGGTCAGCCAGTTCCTCAATGCTCATTTGTAGTTTCTCGGTCATCTCATTCAGCGATCGGGCCAGAACGGTCATTTCAGATGACTTTCCAGGCAGATCCGTCATCCGTACCGACAGATCACCGCGCTGAATCGCTTCCGCGGTTTTGCGCATGCGGTAGAGCGGCTGCAGGAGAAAATGGGTATAGAGAAGACCAAAGGAAAGCAGGATCAAAACGAGAAGCAGGATGATCGCCACGGTCGAGTTCAACAGGCTGTGTACACTGGCCCGGTGCAGATTGTAGGGCATCGCGGTCCGCACAACCAGATCATTGACCGGTTCATACACCGCCATATAGAGCATTTCCTCACCGATGGTATCACTCATGCGCACGGACTGGCTTGGCTGACGGGTTTTGAAGGCCTGGGCGATTTCCTGCCGGAAGAGATGATTATCCATTTCCGCCGGGTCGGCCTCGTTATCATATAATACCGTCCCGTCCCGCTCGACGATCGTCATCCTGAAGGGTGTCTGGTCATAGGAGAAAATACTGACCGTGTGGTGAACCACTGTGTCAATCGCATCGCCTTCACCGATCGAGATCGCGGCCGTATTGGACATCGCTTCAAGATAGCGGCGCGCAGTACTGTCATTGTAACGGTTGATCAGGGAGTAGGCGATGAAGCCGGTCACTCCGACCGCGAGACTGACAACCACGATCAGCATGAGATATAGTCGTCTGAGCATACAAAACTCCTTCAGAACCTTTTATGAATCGGTATCCAATGTTTCACAGAACCGGTAGCCGCGACCACGAACCGTTTCAATCAGGACAGGGTTGGCGTCATCGGCCTCAAGTTTACGCCTCAACTGGCGGATATGGACATCAACAGTCCGGGTTTCACCACTGTAATCATAGCCCCAGACATAATTGAGCAGATCATCACGGCTGTAGGCGACGCCTTTGTGGATCATGAGAAATTTGAGCAGTTCATATTCCCGATGGGTCATCTCTACCTCGGTACCGGCGCGGTAGACCCGATGCTTATGGTCATCAATCACAATATCCTGCGCACTGATCATGCCGGGACGGGTCAGCGGCGCGTCGCCTTCATTCGTCAGGAGATCAGCCGGACCGGCGGTCCGCATATGTGGGTCAGACAGACCGAGATTACGCCGCTGCAGCGCCTGGACA
>RZZF01000310.1 GCA_009929975.1 Clostridia bacterium | reverse complement strand
CAGTACCTCAGTACCGGGAACGATACTCTGTTCAAGAATGAAACGCTGATTTTCTTCAAGGTCGATGATCTCGCCGGTTGAAGGATCGGTCGCCATGCTGACGACCGGCCCCAGCGTCAGATTAAGCTCGGTCAGTAAATTGATCGCTTCGCTGTATTTCATACCCGCCAGATCCGGCATGATGATGATCGGATTGGGAGTCGGTGTCGGATTGAAGAACTGGACATAATCGAGCTGGGTCCCGTAGGTCAGGCCGATCACCCGCTGGGCATTGATTTCTGTTCCGGGGGCGATGCTTTGCTCAATGACGACCCGCTGGGCTTCCGGTACATCAACCGGAGTACCGGTTTCCGGATCAACCGTCAGCGAGGTGAGCGGACCGAGCACCAGGTTCAGCCGGATCAGTTCAGCTTTGGCTTCTGAAAATGATTTGCCGACCAGATTCGGCATGCTCACATTCGGCAGCCCGTCACTGACCACCAGAACGATTTCCGAACCGGTCGCCACACGCTGGCCGGCTGCCGGGATCGTCTTGATCACGCGGTCTTTTTCATAATCCGAATATTCATATTTGATGCTGACATCAAAATTCAGGCTCAGCTCCGCTTTGGCGCGCGCCAGCGTCTCACCGGAATAATCCGGTACTGTGATCATGTTGCGGCCGCCGCTGACATACAGATAGAGAATCGAACCGCCGGGACGGATGGTCATGCCGGGACTCGGATTCTGGTCGATCACGATATCCTCATCAACGGAGTCATCCTGCCGGTAGATGATGGAATAATCAACCCCTGTTCCCGCCAGTTCTTTCTCAACATCCGTAATATCCATCCCGATATAGGTGCCGATCTCAAAGGTCGTATCCGTCGGGGTCTGCAGACCGCCGCTGATCTTCTCCCAGGCCCAGGATCCGATGACAAACAGGAAAAACAGCGATAGCAAAATGATCCCGACGACAATCGCGATATCACGCTGACGTGAACGGCGCCGGGTAACAATGGTCTTCTCAATCTCCCTCAGTTTGGCGAAATTGGATTCCGGCCGCTGCAGGCTGATCGCCGAGGTACTGGTATCGCGGTCCAGCTGGCTGCCGAGTACGCCGTACACCCCATTGGGGTCGGCCATGAAGGCATCGAGCTCGTCAACCAGCTCACGCGCGTTCTGGTATCGGTTCTCCGGTGATTTCTGAATGCACTTCGTAATGATATTGTCGAGACTTCTCGGAATATCCGGATTCAGTGAAGAGGCCGGCGGCGGCATTTCCTGTAGATGCTTGATCGCGACCGCGACAGAGGTATCGCCATCAAACGGCAGCCGGGCCGTCAGCACTTCATGCAGCATAATGCCGAACGAGTACAGGTCGGACTTCTCGCTGATCAGGCCGCCGCGGGCCTGTTCCGGAGAAAAATAATGGACAGAGCCGAAAGTAACGCCGCTGGTCAGTGTGATGGTGTTGGAATCAACCGCGCGGGCAATGCCGAAATCAGTGACCTTGGCGATCCCGTCGGAGGTGATCAGGATATTATGCGGTTTGATGTCACGGTGGATGACGCCGCCGCGATGGGCATGTTCCAGTGCCAGCGCGATCTGGATCATCAGCGGCAGCGCTTCCTGCCAGGACAGCGCGCCTTTCTCATGCACCATCTCACTCAGGGTACAGCCTTCAACATATTCCTGGACGATATAGCGTAAATCCTCATCCTGGCCGTAACCGAGAACTTTGACAATATTGGGGTGGTCGAGCCGTGACGCGGCGCGGGCCTCCGTATCGAAACGCTTGATGAACTCAGGGTCATGTGAGATATCATCGTTCATGACCTTCAGTGCGATCTGACTTTGCGTCAGCTGATCATCAGCCAGATAAACATGTGCCATACCGCCCTGTCCCAGAGGGCGTACAACACTGTATCTCCCGCCGACGATCATGCCGGCCGGAAGCTGATGCTTATGTGATTGCATGTCTTATCCTCCACATCCGGCCGCTCAGTAAGCGGCCAGGACTGTAATATTATCTTCACCGCCGGCTTCGAGTGCCAGGCGAATCAGCTGCTCTACCAGACCTGCGGGATCTTTGCCATGACGCATGACCGATTCAATCTGACGGTCCGCGACATAGCCGTGCAGTCCATCCGTGCAGAGAAGATAGCGGTCATGCTTCTCACGAGGCAGAATCAGATGATCCGGTACGACATGCTCCGGTGTGCCCAAAGCACGGGTCAGGACATGGCGGTGCGGATGGCCGGCACTCTCTTCCGG
>RZZF01000035.1 GCA_009929975.1 Clostridia bacterium | reverse complement strand
CAGGCCGTGGTGTCTGGTCAGGCCTCCCGGACAGAACGCCTTCGCAGGATTTCCATGGTATGATGAAAACACTATCAGCCAGAGACGAAAGGATCGATTCATGGACTATGAGACGGTGATCGGATTGGAAATTCACGTGGAACTGCAGACAGAAGAGAAAATCTTCTGCAGCTGCCCGACGACTTTCGGAGCGCTGGAAAACAGCCAGATCTGTCCGGTCTGCCGCGGTCTGCCGGGGGCACGGCCGGTATTGAACCCACAGGTTGTCAATTTCGCTCTGCGTCTTTGCCTCGCCACCGGCTGCCGGATTGATCCGATGTCACGGTTTGACCGAAAATTTTACGACTATCCGGATCTGCCCAAAGGCTACCAGATCACACAATGGTTTCAGCCGATCGGACGGGAAGGTTCAGTCCGCCTGACGCACCAGCCATCACGTGTGATTAGGATCCGTGAGATCCATATGGAAGAGGATACCGCCAGATTGACGGAAGATCCGGAGAGCGGCGGGATACAGATCGATTATAACCGCTGTGGTGTTCCATTGCTGGAAATCGTGACACAGCCGGAGCTGAGCAGTGCGGAAGAGGCGATCGATTTGATCACCACATTGCGTGAGATGGTTCTGTTTCTCGGCATTTCAGACGGGCGCATGGAACAGGGGTCGCTGCGTGTGGATGTCAATATCTCAGTCAGGCGAAAAGGTGATCAGACCCTGGGTGTCCGGACGGAAATGAAGAATCTGAGTTCACTCAAAGCGATCAGCCGGGCAATCCGACATGAAAGCCAGCGGCAGATTAAGCGGCTGCAGGCCGGCAAAATCATCCGGCCGGCAACCCGCCGCTGGGATGAGAAAAGACAAGAGAGCCGAGCCCTTCGATCGAAGGAGATGGCGGCGGACTACCGCTATGATCCGGAACCGGATCTTCCGCCGGTTCACCTCGAGGCTGCCCGGATTGAGGCGATTCGGGCGCGACTTCCTGAAATGGCATCGGTCAAGCGAAAACGCTATGTCGGACAGCTCGGGATCCGGCCGGAGGACGCGAGTCTGCTGACCTCCTCTCCGGCGTTGTCCGCTCAGTTTGAAGCGCTGACCGACCAGGGAACAGCGCCGGCTGACGCTGCCGGCTGGCTGCTGGGTGAATTTCTCCAGATCTGCCGCCGACAGGGCTGCACACCGGCTAAGATAACGCTGCCGCCGGGAAACCTGGCATGGATTATCCGACAGGTCGAAAACGGTCGGATCACCAGAATGAGCGGACGCCGGACACTTGAGGCAGTGATGGCTGACAATGTGGATCCGCAAGACTACATCGAGATTCATCAGCTGGCCATACAGACCGATCAGGACCAGATCCAGCGGTGGATCGACGAGGTTCTGCGCCAATATCCTGGGGCATTGCGCGATTATTTTCGCGGCAGGACCAAAGCACGAGTTTTCATCATGGGACAGGTGATGCGCCTGAGTGGCGGACGGGCGGATCCCGCTCTCAGTGCCCGGCTGCTTGAACAGACCTTGGCGTCGCTTAGCGACAGTCAGCGGCAGTAGTCGAGCGCGAACAGACGATCGCGGAAGACGGACAGGGCCCGGGCCATCGGGATCTCATCCAGCTGCCTGCGTGTCAGCCAGATACCTTCTTCACCGCTTTGGCTTTCGGGGCAGTTATTCTCGGATGAATCCAATAAGATCAACCAGCCCTGCATCTGCCAGCGGCGATGGGAAAAAATATGGACATGATGCCCCAGGTTGACGCGCTCAGCTTCTGGCCATATCGTGTCAATATCAGGATCAGTTGAATCCAGCCAGTCAAATGCGTAAAGGCCGGAGAGCAGTCCCTCTTCGTCTTGCCGATTGACCCGGATTCTACCGTCGCGGCAGAAAATCAGGACGACTTTCTTTTCCTCAGCCTGTTTGTTTGGTGCCCGCCGCAGCGGATACCGGTCCTGAGTCCCCTCACTGGCAGCCACGCACAGAGAACGAAGCGGACAGTCGGCGCAGCGGGGGTTTGACGGCAGACAGCGTGTGGCACCAAGATCCATCAGGGCTTGGTTGAAATCACCCGGCCGGTCAGGCGGGATCACCGGCTCCAGCCAGTGCTCGATCGATTTGCGGTCAGCTTCACGTCCCCTGACCCACGGCTGTGCCGCCAGCCGGGCAATCACCCTGACCACATTGCCATCAACGGCCGGGATGGCTTCATGGAAGGCGATTGAGGCGATCGCGCCGGCGGTATAGGCTCCGATTCCCGGCAACTGGCGTAATCCGGCCGCTGACGGGGGAAACTGCCCCTCCCGGCCGGCCACGATTTTCGCCGTTCGATGAAGATTTCTGGCGCGGCTGTAGTAGCCAAGTCCTTCCCACGCTTTCAGAACCTGCTCTTCTGTGGCAAGGGCCAGATCAGTGACCTGAGGCCACAGTGTGAGAAAACGCTGGTAAAAGGGCAGCGCCGTCTGGATCTGCGTCTGCTGCAGCATGATCTCGGACAACCAGATCGCATAGGCGTCCTGCCGCTGCCGCCACGGCAGATCACGGCCGCTGTGGTCATACCAGTTGAGCAGACGTTCACGGATGCCCTGAGGGTCCACAGCCGGCATAGGGTTGATCTGATCATCATGTTCGATTCGCTTATCTTTCATATCCAGCCCATCGTAACTGAAATCAGTCCATCCGGCAAGAATTGTTGTTCAGCCGCTTGACAGATGAGATTGAAGCGCTTAGAATAAATACACTAAACCTAGTGAATAACTAAGAATTAAATTTCGGGAGGCGAACTCATGAGCAGAATCGCAAAGAATATCACCGACTTGATTGGCCGGACTCCGCTTCTGGCACTCGATCGAATGGCGGCATTTCACCATACAGAAGCTGAGATTGTCGCGAAAATTGAATCATTCAACCCGCTGTCTTCTGTGAAGGACCGGATCGGCTGGGCCATGATCCGGGATGCTGAGGCACGCGGGCTGCTGCGGGAAGGCGGTCTGATCATCGAACCGACCAGCGGCAATACCGGTATCGCCCTGGCCTTCGCGGCTGCGTCACATGGTTATCGACTGATCCTGACCATGCCGGATACCATGAGTGTTGAACGCCGTGCGCTCCTGAAAGCGTTGGGTGCCGAACTGGTGCTGACTCCGGGAAGCGGCGGGATGAAGGCAGCGATCAGCAAGGCTGAAGAACTGGTCAGAGAGCATGCGGGGGCGTTCATGCCGATGCAGTTCAGCAATGCCGCGAATCCGGCGATTCATCGCGAAACAACAGCTCAGGAAATCTGGCAGGATACAGATGGGCAGATTGACGTGTTTATTTCCGGAATCGGAACAGGCGGCACAATCACCGGTGTCGGCGGCTTTCTTCGCGAGAAGAATCCGAATGTCAGTATTATTGCTGTCGAGCCGGAAGACTCACCGATCTTATCGGAAGGCCGGGCCGGTCCGCATAAGATTCAGGGCATCGGGGCTGGATTTGTTCCGGATATTCTCGATCAGTCCATCTATGACGAGGTGATCAGGGTGACCAATGACCAGGCATTTGAGCGCGCACGTGAAGCGGCCCAGATGGAAGGCCTGCTGGTTGGAATTTCTTCCGGAGCGGCTCTGGAGGCAGCGATTCGTGTCGCCACACGTCCGGAAATGGCCGGCAAGCGTATCGTTGTCCTGCTGCCGGACAGTGGTGAACGGTATCTATCAACGCCTCTTTTTCAAAACAGCGAAGTCTGATAGAATGAGGGCAGTCAACAGGAGAATCTATGCCCAGAGTCTTTCATGAACAACCGATCAGCTGGCCATGTGACCGGATAACGATAACAGGTGATGATTGCCATCACCTGTTTCATGTTCTGCGCATGAAACCCGGTGACCGCCTGATTGTGTGTGACGGGCAGCGATCGGATTATCACGGCATCATCGAGTCCCTGAACGCGAATCAGGCGGTGATTCATGTAGGGAAGCGTGTGGAGAATCAGGCTGAGCCCCCCTATCAGGCAGTCCTTTATCAGGGTCTGGCCCGCGGCGACCGGATGGATATCCTGATCCAGAAAGCCGTCGAGCTGGGCGTACGGCGTATTGTCCCGGTCCGCTGCCAACGCAGTGTCGTCCGTCTGACCGGACGCGATGCCGAGAGGAAAACTCAGCGCTGGCAGAAAATCGCGCTGGAGGCTGCCCGGCAATGCGGCCGCGGCGTGATACCACAGGTCGATGAACCTGTTGATTTCAGCGAGGCCGTCGCGGCGATACAGCAAGCGGATCTCGCCGTCTTTCCCTGGGAGAGTGAGCGCAGACTCGGGATCCGGACGTATCTGGAACAGCAGCTATCAAAACAGGTAAAAACAGCCCCGGTGATGCAAATCTCAATCCTGATCGGCCCGGAAGGCGGGTTCGCTCTGGAAGAAGCAGAATTGGTTGTACGGAGGGGGATTTTCCCGGTATCGCTCGGGCAGCGCATCCTGCGCACGGAAACCGCGGGCATCGTGGTTCTCGCGATGCTGGCCTACCAGTTTAATGACTTTTGAGGTATAATAGACCGACTATTCGATATCATGCGATGATCGTGTCCTGATCATCGCGTTGACAGGAGGCCGGTCCATTCATGAAAATAAACGCTCCGAAAGGAACCCGTGATATTCTGCCGGATGAATCTTCTGCCTGGCAGTGGCTCGAGCAGACATTTGCCGACATTTGTCATCTGCATGCCTATCAGGAAATCCGTGTGCCGACATTTGAGCAGACGGACCTGTTTCAGCGCGGCGTCGGCGATACCACCGACGTTGTTCAGAAAGAAATGTATACCTTCGACGACAAGGGTGGCCGTAGCATGACACTCCGGCCGGAGGGAACCGCGGGTGTTGTGCGCAGCTACCTGGAAAACGGTATGGCTTCCTGGCCGTCTCCGGTGCGCCTGTTTTACAACATGACCGCTTTCCGCTATGAAAATGTACAGAAAGGCCGGTATCGCGAATTTCATCAGTTCGGCTGTGAGGCTTTTTCAGCCGCTGGGCCGGAAATCGATGCTGAGCTGATCAGCCTGATTGATCTTTTCTTCCAACGGCTTGGTCTGTCCCAGACCAGCCTCCAGATCAACAGCATCGGCTGTCCTGTCTGCCGTACGGCCTATCATACGCAATTGAGGGCCTGGCTGCAGCCGCGGGTCGCGTCGCTCTGTCCGACCTGTCAGGGCCGCTTTGAAAAAAACCCGCTGCGCATCCTCGACTGTAAGGAAGAACGTTGTCAGCAGGCGACCGCCGAAGCACCGCTGCTGATCGATCATCTCTGCCCGGACTGTGATACCCATTTTGAAGCACTGAAAAATGAACTGACACTGCTCGATCTGCCATTTTGTGTCAACCCGCGGATTGTCCGTGGCCTCGACTACTATACCCGGACCGTGTTCGAGTTCATTTCTGACCACGTCGGAACACAGGGAACCATCTGCGGCGGCGGCCGCTATGACGGCCTGATTGAGACCATGGGTGGTCCGGCGACGCCGGGCATCGGTTTCGCGCTCGGTGTTGAGCGCCTGCTGATGGAACTGCAGGCCCAGGGTGTCAAGCTGCCGGGTCCGGAAACAGCCGATCTTTACCTGGCGGCAGCCGGGTCGGCCGGCCCGCAGGTGCGCCGGCTCAGCCGCCAGATGCGTCAAGCCGGTATCCGGGCTGAAACTGATCTGACCGGCCGCAGCCTCAAGGCACAGATTAAATACGCGGCCAGGCGCGGGATCCGATTCCTGCTGGTCATCGGCGATGATGAGCTGAACCGTAAATCAGCACGTCTGCGCCGCCTCAGTGACGGCAGCGAGTCCGATGTCTCGCTGGATGATCTCAGTCAATTGATGGAACTGACCCAGCACAACAAGCAGGAGGCATAATATGGCAGACACATTACAGGGACTCAAGCGCAGTGCCCGCTGTACGGAAATCAACCTCGAGGCGATCGGTGATTCTTTTGTCCTGTGCGGCTGGTGCCATCGCCGGCGCGATCTCGGCAGCCTGATTTTCATTACGCTGCGTGACCGCAGCGGTGTGATGCAGCTTCTCGTCGATGAAAACAGTCCGGCTGAAGTCCGTGAAAAAGCGGCCAGAGTCCGCAGCGAAGATGTCCTCGCGGTCCGTGGAACACTGGAACGTCGCTCATCACCCAATCCTGAGATGAAGACAGGACTGGTTGAGCTTCATGTTGAAGAACTGCGTGTTCTCAGTACCGCTAAGACACCGCCGTTCTATATTGAACCGGATGTCAAGGCCAATGAAGCCCTGCGCCTGAAATACCGCTATCTCGATCTGCGCCGGTCTGATATGCAGGAAAGAATGATGCTCCGCCACCGCGTGACCAAACTGACCCGTGACTTTTTTGACGCGGCCGGCTTTCTCGAGATCGAAACACCGATGCTGACCCGCAGTACGCCGGAAGGTGCCCGCGATTATCTCGTACCAAGCCGCGTTTTTCCCGGCAGTTTTTTTGCGCTTCCCCAATCACCTCAGCTGTTCAAGCAGCTGTTGATGGCTTCCGGCTACGATCGCTACATGCAGATTGTGCGCTGCTTCCGCGATGAGGATCTCAGGGCTGACCGTCAGCCTGAGTTTACCCAGATTGACTTGGAGATGTCCTTTGTCGACAGTGAAGATGTCATGGCAATCAATGAGCAGTTCATCCGGCATGTCATCCGCGAAACGATCGGCCACCAGGTTGAACTGCCGCTGCCGCGCCTGACCTACGCAGAGGCAATGAATCGTTACGGTTCAGATAAACCGGATCTGCGTTTTGCTCTTGAGCTGACGGACATCAGCGATCTCGTCCGTGACAATTCGTTCAAGCCATTTCAGAACGCGCTGGCGAACGGCGGCAGTGTCCGCCTGATCTGTGTTCCCGGCGGCAGCGACATGAGCCGCAGAGAAATTGACAGCCTGACTGAATATATCAGAACTTATCGGGCCGGCGGCCTGGCCTGGCTTTCGGTTGAATCGCCCTTGCGTGGTTCGATCGCGAAATTCATCGATGAACCAACCGCTGCGTCAATGATCAGCCGCTGTGGTGCCAACCCCGGCGATCTGCTCCTGATCGTCGCGGATCAGGACGACATTGTCTTTGACGCGCTCGGCCAACTGCGTCTTGAGGTTGCCCGGCGGCGCGGCCTGATCCCGGAAAACCAGGTTCAGCTGGTCTGGGTGACTGAATTTCCGCTGCTCGAACATGATCCGGAGGCCGGGCGTTATGTCGCCAAACACCATCCGTTCACCAGCCCGATGGATGAAGATATTGAATTTCTGGAAAGTGACCCCGGCCGGGTCCGTGCCAAGGCCTATGACCTGGTCATGAATGGAACAGAACTGGGCGGCGGCAGTATCCGGATCTTCAATCAGGATCTGCAGCAGCGCATGTTCAAACTGCTTGGCTTCACTGAAGAACAGGCCTGGGCCAGGTTCGGATTCCTGTTGGAAGCCTTCCAGTATGGTGTTCCGCCGCACGGCGGTATCGCCTATGGTCTCGATCGCCTGGTCATGCTGCTCACCAACAGCGACAGCATCCGCGATGTGATTGCCTTTCCAAAAGTGCAGACATCAGCCTGCCTGATGACCGACGCGCCTAATCTGGTCGACGAGACGCAATTGACGGAGCTTGGTCTGGCGATTATTGTAGAAGCAGAGGACGAATCGTCTCCGTCTGATCAAAAGAATTGAGGGGTTCCATGAAGCATTCAGCTGAAGAGTCTGTAAACGGCACGGCGGTTTATGAAAAGCCGCGGCCGCAGCGTGACTTTTTGCATGAAGTGCTCGACTGGCTCAGATATATTCTGCTCGCGGTTGTCATCGGACTCCTGCTGGTGGTATTTGTCGCTCAGCGCAACGCGGTGATCGGACAGTCGATGGCACCTGCCTTGCATCATCAGGATCAACTGCTGGTCGAGAAAGTCAGCAAATGGTTCGGCGGTGCCGGCCACGGTGATATCATCACGGTCAGTACGGAGGGCCTGCAGGGGCATGAAGGCACGACCAATATCATCAAGCGGGTCATTGGCGTTCCCGGCGATACCATTGAAATTCGCGATCAGGCGGTGTACCTCAACGGAGAGCGCCTGGCCGAATCCTATTTATCAGCTGATGTAGACACCGACCCGCGACGCGATGAATACAGTTCACTGGTTCTTGCCAAAGATGAATACTATGTCCTCGGCGACAACCGGGCGATCAGCCAGGACAGCCGGACCTTTGGCCCGATCCACGCGGATCAGATCATCGGTGAAGTTCTGTTCCGGTTTTATCCTCTGGACAGCATCGGCCGCCCCTGATCCAAACAATTTTACCAATCATAACACCATGACGGTTGATGAGTGACCGGCATGTAAATGGAGGCACAACCCCTTTATGGCGTCTGAACGACTGAACAAGATACGCAATTTCTGTATCATCGCCCATATCGATCATGGGAAATCGACACTGGCCGACCGGATGATCGAGCGGACCGGTTCACTGACCATGCGCGAAATGCAGGATCAGGTACTGGATAACATGGATCTGGAACGGGAACGGGGCATCACGATCAAAGCTCAGGCCGTTCGCATGTCCTATAAAGCTTTCGACGGAGAGATCTATACCCTGAATCTGATTGATACTCCAGGCCATGTTGACTTCAATTATGAAGTGTCCCGGACCCTGGCGGCCTGTGACGGAGCAATTCTGGTCATCGACGCCGCTCAGGGCATCGAAGCCCAGACCCTGGCCAACGTCTATCTTGCGCTGGACGCCAATCTGGAAATTCTGCCGGTGATCAACAAGATCGACTTACCGTCTGCCCAGCCCGAGGTCATCCGTCAGGAAATCGAGGATATCATCGGACTGGACGCTGCGGACGCGCCGCTGATCTCCGCTAAAAATAACCTCAACATCGATGAAGTGCTGGAAAAGACGATCAGCCATCTGCCGGCACCGTCCGGCGATGAAGAGGCGCCGCTGCGCGCCCTGATCTTTGACTCGAAATATGATACCTACAAAGGGGTTATCGTTCATGTCAATGTCAAAGACGGCGCGGTTCGCGTCGGCGACCGGATCCGTATGATGAACACGAAGAAGGAGTTCATCGTGACGGAACTGGGCTATTTCCGTCCCGGTGATTTTCAACCCTGCGAGGAACTGATTGCCGGTGATGTCGGCTATATCGTTTCCAGTATCAAAAATGTGCGCGATACGGCCGTCGGCGACACCGTGACACTGGCCGTCCGTCCGGCTGAAAAAGCCCTGCCGGGTTACAAGAAAGTCAACCAGATGGTCTTCTGCGGCTTCTACCCGGTGGATGGCGCCCGCTATGCGGATCTGCGCGACGCGCTGGAACGGCTGCAGCTCAATGATGCCGCCTTGTCATTCGAGCCGGAGACATCCGCTGCCCTGGGCTTCGGGTTTCGCTGCGGCTTTCTCGGCCTGCTGCATTATGAAATTGTTCAGGAGCGTCTGGAGCGTGAGTTTCAGCTCGACCTGATTTCAACCGCCCCGTCGGTTGTCTATCATATTCACATGACTGACGGCCGGGTGGTCACGCTTGACAACCCGACCAATATGCCGGACATGAATGATGTCGATTATCTTGAGGAACCGATTGTCAAAGCGTCCATTCTGGCACCGAGTGACTATGTCGGCAATATCATGGAATTGTGCCAGGACCGGCGTGGGTCATTCATCACGATGGATTACCTCGATAAGACGCGGGTCAATTTGCATTATGATATGCCGCTGAATGAAATCATCTATGACTTCTTTGACGCGCTCAAATCGCGAACCCGCGGGTATGCATCGCTGGATTATGAATTCAAGGGCTACCAGAAGTCAAATCTGGTCAAACTGGACATCCTGCTGAACGGAGAAGTCGTTGATGCTCTTTCTTTCATTGTGCACGAACAGAAAGCCTATGCCCGCGGCCGCAGAATCGCGGAAAAACTGAAAGAGAATATCCCGCGCCAGCAGTTTGAGATCCCGATTCAAGCCAGCATCGGTGGTAAAGTCATTGCCCGTGAGACCGTCCGTGCCTATCGTAAGGATGTTCTGGCGAAATGCTATGGCGGTGATATTTCACGGAAAAAGAAACTGCTGGAAAAGCAAAAAGAGGGTAAGAAGCGGATGCGCCAGGTCGGTATGGTCGAAGTTCCGCAGGAAGCGTTCATGAGTGTACTGCGGCTTGATGAATAATCGGGAAGGAAGAGCGCTGTGAAAGACTGGGAATCGATCGTTCTGCCACTGGTCGCGCTGATGGCTGCCTTTATGCTGATCGCGCTCGCCTTGCTGGTTGCCAGACGACTGACTCTGTGGCTGGAAAAAAGAAAGCAGCACAACGCCAGCCAACCCCTGCCCCCGGATGATCAACCGCCGCTGTCGCCGGAGGATCAACCCCCTCAGGCATAAACCAGTTAATTGCCGGGCAATGGGTGGTATGTTATAATTCAGAAATTGAAAATCAGGCGGACGTGATGGAATTGGCAGACATGCTGGATTTAGGTTCCAGTTCGTAACAGAGTGCAGGTTCAAGTCCTGTCGTCCGCACCAAATCTAGTACCA
The DNA here is from genome assembly GCA_009929975.1 of Clostridia bacterium. Taxonomy (GTDB): domain Bacteria; phylum Bacillota; class Clostridia; order Saccharofermentanales; family UBA5734; genus SLHU01. Next base: position 320 of record RZZF01000035.1, on the reverse strand, counting down.
TCTATTGATAGAATCGTATCTGTCAGTAGGTGGTATTATTTTTTCTTTAAGTGCCTGATTTCAGAAGGGTTCAGGGTTTCGGTATCCCGAAAGCGTCATTTTGATGGCTTAGTTTTATCGGATTTTTTGGCTAGAGATCGGGTATTATTCTTCGATAAAAATCGTAATCGTTGAACATTAGAGGTGGTGTGCATTTTTTAGGCATATCGTTGAACAATACCATAATCGTTTGAACAATAGGAAATTAGGCGAATTTTTGCAGATTCTCACTTTGCAGCACACTCGAACTCAAAATCGTCAGGATCTAGTTGGCACTCTTC
>RZZF01000034.1 GCA_009929975.1 Clostridia bacterium | reverse complement strand
GGTCAAGAAACTGCATGCCGCGGCCGACATACCGTTTGGCGATACTGACGACCAGCCGCAGATTGGCTTCGCACAGTTTGTTTTTCGCGTCTTCATCCCCGTCGATCATCGCCTGGGCCAGTTCCTTTTCCTGATCAGCTGTCAGCAGGGGGACTTTGCCGATTTCTTTGAGATACATCCGCACCGGATCATCCACACCGATACCGTCAACCTGGCTGAGGTCAGAATCAGAATCGTTGCTGACTTCTTCTTCCACCGCGTTGTCCGGCACCACTTCGATCCCGAGGGATTCGAGCCGGTCCAGCACTTTCTCTGCCTGGTCGAGATCCAGGTCAGATGCTTCGATCGCCGTCATGACATCTTTATAGGAAATCCGGTTTTTCTCCGCTTTGGCAACGGTGACCAGGTCCTTGATCAATTCGGGCTGGACATCCTTGGTTGATCCGCTGGCTGACGGACTGTCCGCGCTGCTCTTCTTCACCGTTTTTTTGGCTGCGGCCTTTTTCACCGGCGGTTTTTTGCCGGCATCCTCTGCCACCGCCTCAGTCGTGGTTCCGGCCTCAGCTGGCTTCGTCTTTTCCGGCTGCGCTTCGGTTTGAGCCGCCTGAGCCGTTTCCGCCACCACGGGGGCATCAGCCGCTATGACCGCTTCTGCCTGAACGGGCTTGTCCGCGGTGTCCGCTTTGACGGTTGTTTTCTTTGCTTTTGTTTCTTTCTTCTTTTCTGCCATGTTCATACCTCTCTCATATATCCGATCGAATCATTATTGTGATGTTGATTTCATTTTTTCCAACTGCTGTGATATTTCCAGCAGTTCCTGCTTCAGCCGGTCGCGTTCCACCGGGTCCGCGGTCATGATCGCCTGGCTGATCACATCTTTCCGCCGCATCAGCTTGCCCCGCCGCTGGCGTTTGAGCAGTTCAACCGCCGCTTCCAGCTGTCCCTGCTGGCCAAACCGTTCTTCCTGCTTCATCCCGGCCTGAGCCAGAAGATCAGCGAGCGGCTGGCCCATAACGGTCAGTGACTGGGCCTGATCCAGCAACAGCGGCATATCGAGCCGGCCGTCGGCCGCCAGGGGCAGAACGGCCGCTGCCAGTGTCTGCATCGAACCTTCACTGAAGTCCTCCACCACCGGGCCGGGATCCAGCACCGGCCAGATCGCGGAATCAGACGCGAGCAGCGTCAGCAGATAGATCTCATCGCGGGTGGCCGGAGCGTGCCGTTCAGCCGGTTCACTGCGCCGGGTCGTCAACAGGGTCTGACGCAGCTGATCATGCTGCTGGCCGGGTTTTTTCTGGCTTCTGCGCCGTTCAATCTCACGCAGCACCGTTTCCGACATCGCCGACAGTTCGTCCGCCAGCCGGCCGGCATACAGTTCACGCACAATCGCGTTTTCCTCTTTGCCCAGGACATCACAGGCCTCATCCTGATAAGCCAGGATATCCAGGGCTCCGTCATGAGTGTGCTCGCGCCGCGCGGCCAGCAGTTTGAAATCCAGCAGCGGCAGCGACTGCTCAATCAGCGCTTGAAAGCGCTCTGAGCCGTTGTTGCGGATGAACTCGTCCGGATCCTTGCCTTCCGGAACCTGCAGGACGGTCACCTTGAGTCCGTGCTGGTGCAAAATATCCAGACTGCGCAGCGCGGCCGTCTGACCGGCGGCATCGGCGTCAAAGGCGATGATCACGGACTCGCTGTACTTGGCCAGCAGACGTGCCTGGTTTTCTGTCATCGCCGTACCCAGCGCGGCAACTGTATAATCTATGCCTGCCTGATAAAGCGCGATGACATCCATATACCCTTCGACCATCAGCAGGCGTCCCGCTTTTGACGACTTGGCCAGATTCAGTCCGTAAAGATGGCGGCCCTTCGTGTAGATCGGTGTTTCCGGCGAGTTGATATATTTCGGAACACTGTCATCATAGACACGTCCGCCAAAGGCCACGACCCGGCCCATCACATCAAGAATGGGAAACATCAGCCGCTCACGGAACAGATCATACAGATTGCCGCTCTTGCCGCGGCGCAGCAAACCGGATTGCAGCAGAAGATCAACATCATCCGCCAACCCCTTGTTCTGCAGATGGCGGTACAGGCCATCCCAATCCGCCAGAGCGCAACCCAGGCCGAACCGGCGCACCGTCTGGGCACTGATCTGCCGTTTCTGCAGATAGGCCCGCGCGTCACGGCCGGCGGTGCTGATCAGGTTCTGATAATAAAAACGTGCCGCCTCGAGATTGATCGCCTGCAGCGCTTTGGTTTTCTCACTGCGCAGCCGGTAGGCCTCATCATCAGGTTCAGGCAGAGTAATCCCGGCACGCTGGGCCAGCAGCTGGATCGCCGGCAGGTACTCACACTTCTCGATCTCCATGATGAAGCGGATGACGTCGCCGCCTTTATGGCAGCCGAAGCAATAGAAAATCTGTTTCGACGGTGAGACGCTGAATGAAGGGGTGTCTTCCGAATGAAACGGACACAGGCCAAAGAAATTCTGTCCGGTTTTCTTTTCCAGACGGACATATTGCTCGACAACAGAGACCAGCTCACTGCTGGCCTTAATCTCCTCGATGACCTGTTCTGGTATGCGAAATCCTGCCAATCCGGTTGCGTCCTGCCTTTCCCGGCCATCGACGGCGGCTTCGGGCCGGCCGCCGGTTCAAGACCCTACTCTATCAGATTCGACAGCGGCGGGTCATCTCCTTTATTTGTCATAAATTGTTTACAACCTTGACCGGACATCAAGGCGAACGCGGCGGGCCGGTTATCAGAGAAGGCGGTTGCCATTGATCAACAGTTGAAACTGCAGGCCGAGAAACTGCGCGGCGGTCCGGCACATCTTCATGCGGACCAGGAAGATCTCGAAATAATCCATCACAGCACTGATTTCCGTGTCGATGGTCAGATTGAGGATGGCGGTCTTCTCTTCCGCGTCTACCTCCAGTGTTGATTTTGTCGCCGCGTAATTGACACGGTCATGAATGTCAAAGGTTGTGCGGTCGCGGTTGGTCACCCGGGACCGGTGCACATCGGCCTTATCAGACAGAATCAGCGCGGCACCCACTTCATTGACCGGGATGCCGGTTTCCTCGTCATGGTTGGCGACGGCCATCATGATCGCGATTGCCTCCTCGCTCTGCATCCCGGTGCGCCGCAGATAATCATAGGTCAATACGGCGCCGCTCTGCGGATGATCAACCCGCCCGACGGCATTGCCGATATCATGCAGATAACCGGCCAGTTCGCCCAGCTGGGCAGTCCGCTCCGGAAATCCCAGTTCACGCAGGATGCGGCCGCATTGCAGCGCGACCAGCCGGCAATGGCGAAATGAATGTTCCGTATAGCCGAGGGTTGTCATCTGGACCGCCGACGCGCGCAGCAGCGCCCGGACTTCGACATCTTTCATGACGTCTTTCAATGTCAGTTCACTCATGGCCAGCACCTCATCTCATCTCAATCCGTCCACGATCCGTAAAAAATAGTGAAAAGCCGGTGGCTTCTCACTATTTTGACCGTGATTTCATCTGACCGGCAGGGTTGAATGTCGAACGTTCAGTCAGTAATCGGTTTGATGACGGTATTGATCGCGCTCTTCTTGAAGGTGATCAGGGTATTGGCCACACTCGTTGAGACGGTGACTTCGTCATCCTTGATATTCGCGATACGACCGGAAACGCCTCCGATGGTAACGACCTGGTCGCCGACCACCATGGCATTGATCTGCTCACGCAGTTTTTTCTCTTTTTTCTTCTGGGGACGGATCAGCAGCAGGTACATCAGACCAAACATCAGGACCAGCGGAAGTACAAGGCCGAGAATGGCATCGGTACCGCCTGCCTGGGCTGCGACACGGGTAAGTTCGAACATATCAGATCCTCCTAATAAATGACATTCAGTCAGGGATGGCTGCGAACCGCTAAATAACCGGACGACAGCGAATCGCCATCATTGATGATAGCATGTCAGGACAGCGTGTGGCAAGGCTTATTTCCCTGCACGGCCATACCGCTCGAAAAACTCATCGCGGAAATCACCCAGCCGATCCATCGCGATCGCCGCCCGGACCTGGCGCATCAGATCGAGCAGGAAATGCAGATTATGCCAGGAGGCAAGCCGCAGGCCGAGAATCTCATTGGCCTTGATCAGATGGCGCAGATAGGCCCGGCTGTAATTTTGGCAGACATAACAGCCACACTGTTCATCGATCGGGCGGAAATCACGCGCGTAGCGCGCGTCGCGCACAATCATCCGGCCATCACGGGTCAGAACGGTTCCGTTGCGGCCGATCCGGGTCGGCAGGACACAGTCAAACATGTCAATCCCGCGGATCGTGCCTTCGATCAGGTAATCCGGTGTCCCGACACCCATCAGGTAGCGCGGCTTATCTGCCGGCAGCAGCGGCACGGTTGCTTCCAGCATCTGGTACATCAGTTCTGCCGGTTCACCGACACTGAGTCCGCCGATCGCGTAGCCCGGCAGGTCAAATGATGTGATCTGCCGCGCGCTTTCCCGGCGCAGCGCCTCATACATGCTGCCCTGCACGATACCGAACAGTGCCTGGCGTTCCGGATGGCGGTTAGCCCTGGCACAGCGCTCCAGCCAGCGGGTTGTCCGTTCCAGGGATCGCTGTGCATAAGCTTCATCGGCCGGCCATGGTGTGCATTCGTCAAAAGCCATGATGATATCGGAGCCGAGATCGTTCTGCACCGAAATCGACAGCTCCGGTGTCAGGGTATGGCGTGAACCGTCAATATGCGATTTGAAGTTCCCCCCTTCTTCTGTGATATGGCGCAGATCGCTCAGGCTGAACACCTGGAATCCGCCGCTATCGGTCAGGATCGCACGGTCCCAGTTCATGAACCGGTGAAGACCGCCGGCTTCCCGGATGATATCACTACCCGGGCGCATCCAAAGATGATAGGTGTTGGACAGGATGATCCCGGCATTCATCTGCTTGAGTTCTTCCGGAGTCATCGCCTTGACCGTCGCCTGCGTTCCGACCGGCATGAAGGCTGGTGTGGCAAAATCACCGTGCGGAGTATGAACAACCCCGAGGCGTGCGCCGGTCTGGCGGCAGACATGCTGCGGTTCGTACCAGACCGGAAACTTCTGGTTCCGGCCGGACGGCAGCGGATGATGGTGCACGGTATGTTCGTCAGGCATGGCGGTCTCCCTTATCTGTAACAGGTGGTATCGCGGCGCAGTCCGGCAGAATCAGCATCGCGTCGCCAAAACTGAAAAAACGGTATTCCTGGCGGATCGCCTCCTCATAGGCATCGAGAACCTGTGTTCGTCCGGCCAGTGCCGATACGAGCATAATCAGGGTTGATTCCGGCAGATGAAAATTGGTGATCAAACCGTCGATGATTTTGAACGAGTAGCCGGGATAGATGAAAATATCCGTCCAGCCCTGGTCAGCCTGCAGCGATCCCAGACGGGTCGCGACACTTTCCAGAACCCGGCAGCTGGTCGTCCCGACCGCGATCACCCGGCCGCCTTCGCGGCGTGTTTTCTCAATCAGGCGGACCGTGGTTTCCGGCAGTTCATAATATTCACTGTGCATTTCATGTTCAAGAATATTATCAGCTTTGACCGGCCGGAACGTGCCAAGTCCGACATGCAGCGTCAGCTCAGCGATCCGGATGCCGCGGCCACGCAGCACCTGCAGCAGTTCCGGGGTAAAATGCAGACCGGCGGTCGGCGCGGCAGCCGAACCATCTGCCTTGGCATAAACCGTCTGATAGCGCTGCGCGTCATCCAGCTGTTCATGGATATAGGGCGGCAGCGGCATGGTTCCCGCCTGTTCCAGGACTTCTTCCCAGATGCCCTGGAAATGAAAACGGATCACACGATTACCCGATGGCAGGGTTGACTCTACAGTCGCGGTCAGGCGGTCCGGAATGAATTCCACGTTGTGTCCCGGCCGCATCCGCCGTCCCGGCCGCACGATCGTCTCCCAGTCCGTTTCAGTAAGCCGGCGCAGCAGCAGCACTTCGACCGCCGTCCCGCTCTCTTGGCGGCGGCCGAGCAGGCGGGCGGGTATGACCCGGCTGTTATTGACAACCAGGCAGTCGCCGGCACGAAGCAGCACAGGCAGTTGGCGGAACTGCTGATGAGCCAGGGCACCGGTGCGCGGATCAAGCAGCAGCAGGCGCGACGCGTCACGCTGCTGCAGAGGATGCTGCGCGATCAGGTGTTCCGGCAGATGATAATCATAATCTTTCTTGCTGATCATAGCTGATTATTATATCCAGAATTGACGTAAAAGTACAGAGAATGATATGATGATGGCGTATTTAGCCATCATCATATCAAGTCAATACAGACGAACGCAATGTCTTTTGATCGGGAGGATTTCAGGATGAAGAAGCCCATTTTTACCGGTGCCGCTACAGCGATCATCACACCGTTTACCCATGATGGGGTTGATTTCGATAAACTGGCCTCCTTTTGCGAATTCCAGATCAGTCATCACATAGATGCCATTGTGGTCGCCGGGACCACTGGTGAGTCCTCGACCATGCCGGACGGGGAACATCTGGCGGTGATCCGGCATGTTGTCGAAACCGTCAACGGGCGCGTTCCTGTCATCGCCGGAACCGGCAGCAACGACACCCGTCATGCCGTCGAACTCAGCCAGAAAGCCTGCCGATTCAATATCGACGGACTTCTCTGCGTCACGCCCTATTACAACAAAACCACCCAGGAAGGGCTTTATCGCCATTTCAAGGCGGTTCATGATCAGACCGACAAGCCCATCATTCTCTACAATGTGCCGAGCCGGACCAATCTCAACATTGATCCGGAGACTATCATCCGTCTGGCCGAGCTGCCGCGGATCAATGGCATCAAGGAATGCCACCTGGAACAAACAGCCGACGTCATGGTCTGCTGCCAGGATAACCTGAATATCTATACCGGCGAAGATCCGATGATCTTGCCGATGCTCTCCCTCGGCGGCCGCGGTGTGATTTCGGTCATCTCCAATGTGGTTCCCGATCTGACACATGAGATCACGGCCGCCTGGTTCTCCGGCGATACCGGCCGGGCAGCGCAGCTGCAGATTCAGCTGACTCCCCTGATCCGGGCCCTGTTTGCTGAAGTCAGTCCGATTCCGGTCAAGGCCGCGCTCAATCTGATGGGGATGGACATTGGTGAATGCCGCATGCCGCTGTACGGGCCGTCGCCGGCGACCCTTGCCCGGATTGAGTCTGTACTGCGTGATCTCGACCTGATCGGAGACGCACGATGATCCACATTTTCCTCAGTGGTTGTCTCGGCCGAATGGGCCGGACGATCGCGTCCATCGCGGCGGCGTCCGACGATCTGTGGATAGTTGCCGGATCGGATGCCCGGATTCCTGAACAGCATGACTTCCCTGTTTTTACCCATCCTGTTGACTGTGATATTCCATTTGATGTTCTCATCGATTTTTCCAACCCGGCCGCGTTGCCGGGACTGCTTGACCTGATCCGGGCACGTCATTGTCCGGCTGTCATCTGCACCACTGGTCTGAGCGATCAGCAAAAAGCCGAACTGGACACACTGACTGCCGTAGCCCCGATCTTCATCTCCGCTAATATGTCACTCGGTATCAATATCCTCGTCGATCTGGCCCGCCAGGCCGCGGCGCTGTTGTATCCGGAATTCAACATTGAGATCATTGAAGCACATCACAACCAGAAAGTTGACGCGCCATCCGGCACCGCTCTGCTGCTGGCTGAGCAGATCCGCGACCGGCTCGACGATCCCGACCTGAACTTTGTCTATGACCGCAGTACGCGGCGGGAAAAACGGCCTGACCGGGAAATCGGCATCCACGCGGTCCGCGGCGGCGGCATTGTCGGTGACCATACGGTTGTGCTGGCCGGTCCGGAAGAAACCATTGAACTGTCGCACCATGCCCACTCCCGTGCGGTCTTCGCGCGGGGCGCTTTGGCCGCCGCACGTTTCCTCGTCGGACAGCAGCCGGGCTGCTACAGCATGAGCGACCTGCTCAGGCGCGGCTAGACCACTTCCTTTTCTGTGCCGTAAATAAACCGCTGCGATTGAAGATCCGCAGCGGTTTATTTTTTGATTGAGTTATCTTCCATGCGGAACCGGTCAGTTCGGTGCCCTGTTCGGTGAACGGACCAGGCCTTCGGAGGACGCCGCGTCTTTTTCTTCGTCTTCTTCTGTTGCTTCATCGTGTGTTTCGTCATCAGAGGACGTGGCCAGCGCCGGGTCATCCAGCTCGGCGCCTGCGTCTTCAGTCTGGTTCAGACGCTGGATCATGTATTTGTCCATCGCACGATAGACGAATAAATTGGTCATCAGCAGATTAACCGCGAAAGCGAGCAGCGCAACCCAGAGAATCGAAAGCAGGACTGAAATTCCGTATCCGAGCAGGACCAGTCCCAGCGGCAGGACAAACACGATGAACAGGCTGGCGATCAGGATCAGCAGATTCAGGGGCAGCCGCATGAACGTGAAGAGAAACGCGTTCTTGTACAACTGCCGGAGCGACAGATTGAACGTGACCATCATCGGATACAGGTACATCTGCATGATCGTCCAGAAGATGAACAGAATCAGCATGACACTGAACAGGATGGTCCGCAGATAAGGATTGCCGACAAAGGCAGACTGGCTGTAGAAGGCCAGGTTGAAGACAAACACGATGGTGACCAGGAGGCTGAACAGGCCTGCCAGCAATGACTGGCGGAAATTGCGCCGGGCATGGTCCTTGAAATCCATCCAGACAAATGCATGTTCTTCCCGCGAATAGTTGCGCAGGATATAGGTGACACCGGCATGGACAGGTCCGGAAACAATCAGCGACAGCCCGGTAATCATCACGCCGAGCGTTATGAACAGCGTCAGCATCTGCGTTGCGGCGAACTCCTCAATCGTCACACCCTCTTGCAGAAATTCGGCGAAGCCGGCCTGCTCAAGAACCTGGGCTAGGTTATCAACCGTCAGGACCGGGACCGTGATCGCCAAAAAATAATTGGCCGCGAACATGGAAAGGATCAGAATCGGCAGACTGAAGAGCAGATACATCAGGTTGATCGAAATCAGCTTCCAGAACTTTCGTCCCAGCAAGACAAAGAACATGGCAAATGCGCTGCGCGGCGGTTCATCCGCATAGACACCTTTGCCTTCTTTGGTAAAATCAAATAATCCGAATATTCCGGCCATGATAGATCCTCCTGCGAGTGGGTTCGCTGATTGTTATCGGAAAGTCAGCAGTCCTATTATAGCGGATTGATCCGTTCCGTGCCAATTTCATTTGCGCAGCTGGCAATGGCCAGCTGCTGATCGGCCAGGGCGCGGCACTGCCGTTCAATCTGGTCGAGCGAACGAAGCGCCAGCTGTTCATAGCGGCGGGCTTTCTGCCGCTCCGGCCGGTCAAGTACCGGCAGCAGACCGTAGTTGGCGTTCATCGGTTGAAATCCGCTGATCGTCGGGTCTGAAATATAACGCGCCATTGCCCCGATCATGGTGGCGGGAGCCGGCAGCAGGGCTTCCCTGCGTGCCGCCGGAACAGCAAGTGTTTGCAGCGCGGCCGCCAGACCGGCAACCAGGCCCGAAGCCGCTGACTCCACATAGCCTTCAACGCCGGTCATCTGTCCGGCGAAGTACAACTCCGGACGCTGCCGGGTACTGTAATCCGGCGCGAGCACCCGGGGGGATGGCAGATAAGTATTGCGGTGCATCACGCCGAAACGGATAAACTCAGCGTCCTGCAGACCGGGAATCATGCGAAAGACCCGTTTTTGCTCAGCGAAGCGCAGCCGGGTCTGGAAACCGACAAGATTATACAGGCTCGCGGCCCGGTTATCCTGCCGCAGCTGGACACAGGCATAAGGCTGGCGGCCGGTTCGCGGATCCGTCAATCCGACCGGTTTGAGCGGACCGAAACGAATCGTATCCCGCCCGCGCCGGGCCATGCTCTCGATCGGCATGCAGCCTTCAAATAAATGCTCTTTGTCAAATTCATGGATCTCTGCCTGCCCGGCGCCGATCAATGCCTGATAGAACGAATCGTATTCCGCCTCGTTCATGGGACAATTCAAATAATCAGCGGTCCCGCGATCATATCGCGACTGGCGGAAAGCAATCGTCTGATCAATGCTTTCCGCGTCAACGATCGGGGCGGCGGCATCAAAGAAATGTAAGGTTTCGATGCCAAGTTCCCGGCGGATGTCATCAAAGAGAGCACCATCTGTCAGCGGCCCGGTCGCGACAATAACCCGGCCCTGCCGCGGCAATTGGTCGACCCGTTCGTGGCGGACCGTGATCAGCGGCTGATCTGCAACCATCTGGCTGACAGCCGCGGAAAACTGCTCACGGTCAACGGCCAGAGCGCCGCCGGCCGGAATCCTCGTCTTGTCCGCACAGGTCATGATCAGAGAGCCCAGCCGCCGCATCTCTTCCTTGAGCAGCCCGACCGCGTTCTGCAGCCGATCTGAACGCAGTGAATTACTGCAGACCAATTCCGCGAACGTCGTCAGCTCATGAGCCGGGCTGCGATGCTCCGGCTTCATCTCAATCAGCGTAACGGGAATATTCCGGCAGGCCAGCTGCCAGGCGGCTTCACAGCCCGCCAGGCCGGCACCGATCACAGTCACCGGGCAATCAGCTGCCATCAAAGAGTCTCCCCTTCACCGGAGCTCACATCGGGCACCACCGGTTCAGTTGTCTTTTTCTTTTTCGTGCCGGCTGCTTTTTTCGCGGTGGTCGCTTTTTTTGCGGCGGTTGTTTTCTTCGCGGTGGTCGGCTTTTTCGCTGTGGTCGACTTTTTCGCTGTGGTTACTTTTTTCGCGGTGATCGACTTTTTCGCGGTGGTCGTGGCAGATCGCTTCGTGGCGGCGGTCTTTTTCGCAGCCGGTTTTTTCGCGGTCACAGCC